>NZ_JBKYAR010000022.1:0-43789 GCF_047023275.1 Faecalibacillus sp.
CATTTTAAATAGAAACTAAGAATAAAAAAAGAAGAGCTGTAACTCCTCGATAAACGGGTTTGTCAAGAAAAGTGTGTAAGTAATTTAAACATTACTAAAAAATAGGTTATTCAAGTTTGTGATTATTTCTTGTAGTGTCACTAAAAGAACTTGTATTTAATAAGCAGCAGTGTTAAAACTTATCTTTAATACTGCTGCTTTTTGAGTATATAAAAGGTTATGCAATATATGAACAATTGCATCCTTCTTGGTTAAGATTGGCTACTTAAATATTGATTGATTCTAGTTGTAAAATGATCATCTATCATCAATTGATTTAATACCATTGACCAATTCCTAATATGACCATTTTCCCATTTGTTTTCTAATTCTTTGATTCTTAGATATAAAAGTTTAAACAATGCATTCTCATTAGGAAATGTTCCTTTTTTAGTGACTTTTCTAAAACTAGAATTAACTGATTCAATCGCGTTAGTCGTATACATGATTTTTCTAACATCACTTCCATAGTTAAAAAGCTGTTCTACATGTATGAAATTTCGTTTCCAAACATCTATGGCACCTGGGTATTGAGCCCATTCTTTTTGAAATGTTTCAAAAGCCGTTTTTGCAGTTTTTATATTAGTAGCACCATAGACTCTTTTTAAAGATTGTGTGAATTTCTTATAGTCTTTACTTGGTACATATTTAATAGAGTTTCTTATTAAGTGTACAATACATCTTTGAACAACGACTTTAGGAAAGATAGCTTTTGCACCTTCCTCTAAACCCGATACACCATCCATAGAAATAAAGAACACATCTTCTAATCCTCTAGCTTTTAATTCATCAAAAATCTGCATCCATTGATTCTTGCTTTCGGTTGGTGATAACCATAATCCTAAGATTTCTTTATGACCTCTTAGATCATACCCCAAAATTACATATACAGCAGTTTGATTTACTTCATAATCATGTCTTAATGACACATACATACAATCTACAAATAAGAATGGATAGCATTTTTTAAGCGGTCTATTACGCCATTCTTCTAATTCAGGCAATATTGCATCAGTAATGTCAGATATCATTTCATGTGATACAGAAAAACCATAAATGTCTTCAACAGTTTTAGAAATATCTCTTTGCGACATTCCTCTGGCATACATTGTGAGCACCTTTTCTTCAATTGCAGAAACATCTTTTTTACGTTTAGGTACCAGTACTGGTTCAAACGATCCATCACGATCTCTAGGTGATTCAATCTCCACTTCACCATGTGATGTCTTAAGTGTTTTCTTTGTGTAACCATTTCTTCTGTTTTCTGTTTGTTTGATACCTTTATCATTGGATTCATAGCCAAGATGATTATTCATTTCACCTTGAAGCATTGATTCAAATAAAGGCCCAAATAGATCTTTGAGAGCATCGTTCATATCTTCAACAGAGTTTGGATTATAGGCATCAATGATTGCCTGCGCGAGTGCAACTTTTTTAGGGTCACGTTTATTTCTAGTCATGTTCATATCCTCATTTCCTCCTAATTATAACATAGACAAAATAAAAACTGTGTTCATCAGGTCGCGCGCCCCTGACTTACACAGTTTATTTTACACTCTCCGATAAACAGTAAAAACTATTTATTCGTTACAGCTCCTTTTTGTATATTCTTTTAAGATATCAATATAAAGTTGTCCAAAACGGCTTAATATAGCTTTATTATGCGTAATATAGCCTATTTCCATATAATCATCTACTTCTAAAGGAACCGCAATAATATCTTTTCCATTAAGTTGTTCATTAATGACTCCACTACAAATTGTATAACCATTAAGACCTATTAATAAATTAAAGAGTGTTGCTCGATCACATACTTTAATTTCTTTTTGACTTTCTAAAGTACTCAATATTTCTTCAGAAAAGTAAAAAGAATTATGTTCTCCTTGTTCATAAGATAAGCGTGGGTATTCTTTTAAATCCTCTAAAGATACTTTAGTTTTGTTTGCAAGAGGATTGTCTTTTCCAATAAAAACATGAGGCTTTGCAATAAATAAACGATGAAATGTTAAATCATTTTCTTTCAACGTTTTCTTTAAAACAACTTCATTAAACGAATTAAGATAAAGAACCCCTATTTCACTTTTAAGTTTGGCTACATCTTCAATAATTTCATAAGTTTGGATTTCTCTAATTCTAAAGTCATATTCTTTTCCACCATATTCTTTAATCAATGAAACAAAAGCTTCTACCGCAAAAGAATAATGTTGCGTAGAAATACAAAATTCATGTTTAACATTATGATCTTGTAAGTATTTTTCTTCAATCAAATTTGTTTGTTCAATCACTTGTCTGGCATAACCTAAAAACTCTTCTCCTTGCCTTGATAAAATAACTCCTTTATTGGTACGAATAAAAATCGTAATACCTAATTCCTTTTCTAACTCTTTAATGGCATTTGTTAAACTAGGTTGTGAAATATATAAACGCTTAGCAGCTTCTGAAAGTGTTCCTACTTGTGAAACTGTAATGACGTATCTTAACTGTGCTAATGTCATACTTTTCTCCTTTTCCATTGTCATTATATCATAGCTTAATAAAAATAAAATTGTTGACATTTTATAAATCGACATTCTTTTTAAAGAAAGATTGTTAAAATGAAATCAATGAGGGAGTAGTCTCACAAGCTGTGTGATGATATCAACATACGCGAATAGTTTTTCTATTCTGGTACATCTTAAAGACAAGACTCGTTAAGGATTAATGATCTTTAACGAGTTTTGTCTTTTTTATTAAAAGGAGGAACTGTAATGTTTTATCAAAAAAGTATTCAAGATATTTTAAAAGAATCTGATAGTTCTTTAGAAGGTTTAAATGAAATACAAGTAAAAAAACATATTGAAAAATATGGTAAAAATGAACTTATTGAAAAAAAGAAAGATTCCCCTCTTGTGATCTTTTTAAAACAATTTCAAGATTTACTCGTTATTATTTTAATCTTTGCCGCTATTATTTCTGGATTAAGTCATCAAATTGAAAGTACTTTTGTTATTATTGCTGTTATTGTTTTAAATGCCCTTTTAGGGACAATCCAAACTCTCAAATCAGAAAAATCCTTAGAAAGTTTAAAAAAATTATCTCTTCCTCATGTTAAAGTTATTCGTCAAAATCAATTACAAGAAATAAACGCAAACGAATTAACCGTTGGCGATCTTGTCTGTATTGAAGCCGGTGATATTATTAGTGGCGATGGTCGTCTTCTTGAAGCTAATCATCTTCAAGTCAATGAAAGTCAATTAACAGGCGAAGTAGAAAGTATTAATAAATCTGTAGATATAATAAATGAAAAGGCCATTCTTGCTAAACAAAAAAATATGGTCTTTTCTGGTAGTCTTGTAAATCATGGAACCGGAAAATATATTGTTTGTGCAATTGGTATGCAAACTGAAATTGGCAAAATCGCCTCTTTATTAGATAATACAAAAAATCGTAAAACACCTTTACAAAAGAATTTGGATTATTTGAATAAACAATTATCCATTCTTATTTTAATAATTAGTTTCATTGTTTTAATACTTCAATTATTTATTGTTAGAGAAAATGTTTTAGATGCCCTTATGATGTCTGTTGCTTTGGCCGTGGCTGCTATTCCTGAAGCCTTAGGATCTATTGTAACAATCATTCTTTCCCTTTCTACACAAAAAATGGTCAAAGAACACGCCATTATTAAAAATATTCATTCTATAGAAAGTTTAGGCTGTATTTCTGTCATTTGTAGTGATAAGACTGGTACACTAACCCAAAATAAAATGACTGTTCAAAATGTCTATGTCAACTTACAATTTATTGATCATTTTAATTTACAAAATCATGACCATCGTATTTTATTAAAGACCTGTTATTTATGTAACAATGCCCAAATAAACAAAGAACAACGTATTGGTGATCCTACAGAACTTGCTCTCCTTGATTTAATTCATCAAAGTATTCCAATAAAAACCATTGAATCTTTAAAAACAGGCGAACTACCTTTTAATTCAAATAGAAAAATGATGTCTGTTTCTACAAAACATCATCTTTATAGTAAAGGTGCTCCAGATATTCTTTTAAAAAAATGTGATACACTTTTAATCAATGGTGAAAAAATAACATTATCTCCTTTTCAAAAAGAACATATTTTAAAACAAAATCAAGAGTTCGCCAAAGAAGGTCTACGAGTTCTTGCCTTTGGTTATAAAAAATTGAACCATGAAAAGCTTACCTTGGAAGATGAAAATCATCTTACTTTTATTGGGCTTATTTCCTTAATGGATCCACCTAGAGTTGAAAGTCAAGAAGCTGTGCTTCAATGTAAAAAAGCTGGTATTAAGCCTATTATGATTACTGGAGATCATATTATTACTGCTAAAAGTATTGCTAGAAAAATTGGTATTTTTGAAGAAAATGATTTATGTCTAGAAGGTCAAAAATTGGATTTACTAAATAATTCTGAACTTGATGAAATTCTGCCTCGTATTTCTGTTTATGCGCGAGTAGCTCCTGAACATAAAATTCGTATTGTAGAAGCTTGGCAAAGAAAAGGAAAAGTTGTTGCCATGACAGGTGATGGTGTCAACGATGCCCCTGCTCTTAAACAAAGCGATATTGGGGTAGCTATGGGTATTACAGGCAGTGAAGTCGCAAAAGATGCTGCCAATATGATTTTAACAGATGATAATTTTTCAACCATTGTTCATGCCATTATTATTGGTCGAAATGTCTATGAACATCTTAAAAATTCTATTTATTATTTATTGTCAGGAAATTTTGCTGGAATTCTCTGTGTGTTATTTACTTCTATATTTATTTTACCAACACCGTTTTATCCTGCCCATCTTTTATTCATGAATTTAATTACCGATTCTTTACCTGCAATTGCAATTGGGATGGAAAAAAATGATCAGGATGTTTTAAAATATCCACCAAGGAAAAAGGAAGAAGCCCTTTTAAATAAATGCGCACTTTTTAGGATCTCTTTTGAAGGCATTATTATTGGTTTATGTACGATGGCTAGTTATTACTGTGGCTTAAAAATAAATGATCGAGCTGCTTCCACTTTTGCCTTTGTGACAATTTGTTTATCACGTTTACTTCATGGTTTAAGTAGTCGAAATGAAAAACCAATTTATCAAATTGGATTATTTTCAAATAAACAGAGTATTCTTGCTTTTTTAACTGGTACTCTTTTATTACATTTAGTTTTATGTATTCCTCTTTTGCAAAAAGTCTTTTTAATTGAAAAAATGTTCATTTTTCAAATGACCCCCATTTATATTTTTTCACTTCTTTCCTTTTGTCTTATACAAGTAAAAAAAATGATTTCTAACAAATAGAAAATATCTTTTTTCATAATTTAAAAATTTTCCTTGCTATTTCTATGTTATAATAAAGAAACAGGATTTTAGGGAGGGATTAGATGGAAAAAGATTTAACACATGGAAATACATTAAAACTGATTATTTCATTTTGTATTCCTTTAATTGGGGGAGCTATTTTTCAACAACTTTATAATGTTGTAGATACAATGATTGTTGGACGATTTGTTGGGGTAGATGCTCTTGCTGCTGTTGGTTCAACTGGTTCATTAAACTTTTTAATTATTGGATTTGTTTTAGGACTTGCTGCTGGTTTTGGGATTCCTATTGCCCAAGCTTTTGGTGCTAAAGAAGAAAAAAGAATGCTTCAAACAATTATGAATGCATTTTACTTATGTATCTTCTTTTCAATTGTACTTACTGTCTTAACACACTTTACAACAGAAACATTACTTCAATGGATGCAAACACCAGCAAATATTTTTAAACAATCTTATGATTATATTTCAATTATTTTTTATGGTTTAACATGTACTATTGCTTATAATTTTTTAGCGAGTGTTTCACGTGCTTTAGGTGATAGTAAAACACCACTTATTTTCTTAATTGTTTCATCAGTACTTAATGTTGTCTTAGATTTATCAATGATTATTAATTTTCATATGGGGGTTCAAGGAGCCGCCCTTGCAACAGTCATTGCTCAAGGTGTTTCAGCAGTTTTATGTTTTATTTATATGGCTAAAAAATATCCAAATTTAAGATTTGATCATCATGCAAGATCTGTCAGTTTTCCAATTATTAAAAAACTTATTAATATTGCCGTCCCAATGGCATTGCAATATTCAATTACAGCTGTTGGTGCTGTTATCTTACAAAGTGCCGTTAATACTTTAGGTTCAGCAAAAGTGGCTGCTATTGCCGCTGCCCAAAAACTATCAATGTTCTTTACGCAACCAATGGATATGATGGGATCAACAATGGCAACTTTCTCTGGACAAAACTTAGGTGCTAAAAAAGTAGATCGTATCTTTAAAGGAATTAAAGAATCGATGTTACTTGTCATTGGTTATGGTATTGTAGCCTGTATCTTTATGATTTTCTTTGGAAAATATCTTACTTTATTATTCGTTGCCGGCAATGAAACAGGAGTTATTAATGATGCTCAACAATTCTTGATTTGTAATAGTATTTTCTATTTTGTTTTAGGTATTTTGTTTGTTTCAAGAAACACCATTCAAGGTTTAGGAAAATCAGCACTTACAATGCTTGCAGGTGGTGCTGAATTAGTGGCAAGAGCTTTTGTTGCTTTTGCTCTTGTTGGTAAATTTGGTTATAATGCCATTTGTTTTGCCAACCCTATCGCTTGGTTTGCTGCCATCATTATTTTAATTCCAACACTAATTATTTTAATGAATAAATTGAAAAAAGTGCATAATTAAAAGATATCGCAACTGCGATATCTTTTTTTAAATATCTTTTGAATTTAATCGATTATGAATATTTTGCATTTTTAAATCAAGTCCAGCAATTGTTTTTGCACATTCTTGCAATTCTTCTTTAATATCTTCAGGAACATTATTATCTGTTTTATATTTAAGTTTATGTTCCAATGAAGCCCAAAAATCCATTGCAATTGTACGTAGTTGCACTTCAACATGAATTGGTTTAGGTCCTTCTGATAAAAAGATAGGTACTTCTAAAACAAGATGTAAAGACATATATCCACTTTCTTTAGGATTAGCAATATAATCTTTTACTTCAACTAAACGAATATCATCTTGGTCTGTAAGTAATTGTGCTACTTTATAAACATCATCGACATAATTACAAATAACACGAATCCCTGCAATATCATGAATATTTTCTTCTAAAGAACGTTCTGTTACAGGAATGTCTTTATTGATTGCCTTTTTTAAAATACTTTCTGGTGATTTTAAACGTGATTCAATATGATGAATTGGATTATGATCATGTTTCACTTTAAATTCAGCATCTAATATTTCTAATTTTGTACGAATTTCTTTGATTCCTGCTTCATAGATTTGTTGCATTCTCATTAATTCAGATACATTTTCATATAAAGTTGTTTTCGCTATTTGATTTACAACATTTTGTTTAATTTTTTGACTTGGTCTCATTTTACTCTAACACCTCATCTTTATTAAAACCTAAAAAAATGAACTTGTCATTAACAAAAGAAAAAATCTTTAAAGATTTTTTCTTTAAAGATTTAATCACTAAGGTCTTCACCATTTGAAGCAATGACTTTTTTATACCAATAGAATGAATCTTTTCTATAACGATCTAATGTTTTTAAATCAAATTCATCTCTATCAACATAAATAAATCCATAACGTTTAACCATACCTTCATGAGTAGAAATCAAATCAATTGCTGACCATGGACAATATCCCATCATTTGAGCTCCATCAGTAATTGCTAATTGGATTTGTTCAATATGTTTTCTTAAGTATTCTATACGATATTGATCGTGAACTTTACCATCTTCTGTTAACTTATCATAAGCACCTAGTCCATTTTCAGTAACAATCATAGGTAAACGATATCTTGAATACATTTCACGAATTGTTGCTCTAAAACCAAATGGATCGATTTCCCAACCAAAATCAGTATGAGGTAGATTTGGATTGGCAGCACCTAAATAAACGCCTTCTTCCATACGTGTTTTTTGTTGATCATGTCCAAATGTTTCTTCTTGATTTTCATCACACCAAGCAACAGTTGCTGTTGAATAATAATTGAAACCAATGAAATCAGGATGCCCATTTTTTAGAATTTCCATATCTCCTTCTTCAATATGAGGAGTTGCATTTCTTTTTTCCATGAAAGCCCATGCTAAATGATTGTATTCTCCATAAACAGCCATATCTAAATATAGCCAGTTACGAATTGCATTTAAATTTTGTGCAGCTAATTGATCTTCAGGTTTGCAACTTGCTGGATAAGCAAGAGAAATATTTGGTGCAGGTCCAATTTTACCACCTTCAACCATTTCATGGCATAAAGCCATTGCTTTAGCTTGAGCAACTAACATATGATGATTTTGTTGGTAAAGAGATTTATATTTTTCTGGTCCTGTAAGGGTTGTTGTTCCAATGATATCTCCTGATAAAATTAAAACATTTTGTTCGTTGATTGTAAGCCAATATTTAACACGATCTCCAAAGTTTTCAAACATCACTTTGGCGAAATTAACAAACCAATCAATAGATTCGCGTTTTTCCCATCCACCTCTTTCTTCTAAAGCTTGTGGCATATCAAAATGGAACATTGTCACTAATGGAATAATATTGTATTTAAGACATTCATTGATGACATTATTATAAAAATCAATTCCTTCTTGATTTACTTCACCTGTTCCTTGAGGTAAAATTCTTGACCAAGAAATAGAAAAACGATAAACTTTAAAGCCCATTTCAGCCATTAAAGCAATATCTTCTTTATAACGATGATAAAAATCTGCACATACAGTTAAATCAGATGTTCCTTCTGGAACCTTTTTTACATCTTGTACTGAAGGCCCTTTCCCATGTGATAAGTTAGCTCCTTCTACTTGATAAGCTGATGTACTTGCTCCCCAAAGAAAGTCTTTAGGAAATGGTTTTAATTTTTTGTGTAACATTCTTTCTTCCTCCTAACATTATATTTATTATACTATCAAAATAAAAAAACATCCACATGGATGTTTAATCGAAAAACTCATCTGCTTTATAATCTCTAAATTTATGATAAACAGGTCCTGCATAATCAACCATTAATTCATCATAAACTTTACTTGATAATTTTTCTCCAACATAAAGCATTTCATATTTAACATCTTTTTCTACATATTTAAAGCCCATTTCTTGTAGACCGTTTCTTAAATAGAAATTTTTACGGTGGATACGTTGATTATAATTATCATACTTTTCATCAACTTCTTCAATACATAACATAATGGTATGAGGATATCTTTTTTTCAACATTTGTAAGACACTACTTCCATAACCATGTCCTCTTTGCATATCATCAATAGCAAGATACAAAACATAAGATAAGTTTTGATAACTAATTACATAAGTTAATCCAACCCACTTATTTTGATCATAGATTGATAAAAATTCCCCTTTACCTTCATTGTGTTTTTCTATTAATGCTTTCCAAGGAGCTCTTTCATCTGCTGGAAAAGCACTATAATAAAGTTTATTTACTTGTTCTATATCATTTTCACTTATTTTCTTTAATTCTAATTCCATAATATCTCCTATTTATAATATTTATCAAAATATGCTTTTAATGATTTCTTTATTGAAATATGGTCCAATTTCATAGAAAAAATAAAACGTTCTTTTTCTTTAAGTTCATTTCTTAATTCATCAACATGTTTTCTAAATGATTCATATTGGACAATAATATCGTTTTCTTTCGCAAATTTTTGAATATTGTTTAAAATATTTAAAGAATATCCCACATCAATTAAAAAGACTCCATAAAATAAACCTACAAAAAATGAAAACCATAAATTACCAGCAAGCCATTCAATTGAATGAATAATATTAGGATGAATTAAAAAATAATACATTGCACTTAATAAATACCAAAAGAAAGTAAACTTAGGACAAATAATCCCTTGGATATTAAACTTTTCATCACTATAATCCCAAAGTTTTACATGCATTCCTTTGATAAAAATAAGTCCCGCAAAATATTCAATTAAAGTAACTGATAAAGCCATTAATAAAAATAAAACCGTCTTTCTTAAATACACTTCATGAATAAATGAAACATCAATATGTGCTAATAAATAAACCACACATAAACTAAAACCATAAAGCGGTAAATAAGGTCCTACTAAAAAACCGGGATTGATCCATTTTCTTGATGGATTAGCTTTTGAAAAAAAGCGACGAAAAATAAGTTCTAAAAGCCATCCAGCTAAACTCCCAATAAAAAATATAAACGCTAAAATCAACCATTCTTTCATAACATCACCTATTTCATTTTATAAAATAATATATTATTTAGAATACTTGAAACAACCTAAAAAATCAAGTTAAAAAAATAAGGCTTACGCCTTATTATAATGTACAAATCATCACTGTCATTGTTCCATCAAAATGAACTTCTTTTTGATCAGAACATACAACAAAGTGATCTCCTTTTTTGACTTCTTTTCCTTCTACTGTACCTTGTCCTTCAATAATTGATACAAGTTGGAATGGTTTATCATTGATGACTTTATTATATCCTGTCATATCATATTTATTTAATGTTAAATAATTTGATGAAACGAGTTCTTTTCTTGTTCCATTTTCGATTGTTTCTTCTACTTGTTTAGCTAGATCATATGGTTTATATGGCACTGTTGTTACATCGATGGATTGTTTTACATGTAGTTGTCTTTCATTTCCATCTTTATCTTTTCGATGATAATCATATACTCGATATGTGATATCTGATGATTGTTGTGCTTCATAGATCAATGATCCTTTACAGATGGCATGAATTGTTCCACTTGGAATATAGAAGAAATCTCCCTTTTTGATATCAAATTTATTTAATAAATGATCATAATCATCATTTTCAATAGCACTTACAAGTTCTTCTTTTGTTTGAGCATGATGTCCCATCACCATCTTTGTATCTTCTTTACAATCTAAAACATACCAGCATTCTGTTTTTCCTAATGAGTTTTCATGAAGTGCTGCATATTCATCATCTGGATGGACTTGTACTGATAAATCATTACAAGCATCGATGATTTTTACAAGTAATGGAAATTGTTTGTCTTTGATATTTCCAAAAAGTTCACGATGTTCTGCAAAGACTTTTGATAAAGTTTGTCCTTTGAATTCACCTTCTTTGATTGTATTATCACCATTAGGATGTGCTGAAGGTGCCCAACATTCTCCTGTTTGATTACTTGGAATATCATAACCATACTTTTCTTTAAGTTGATTCCCTCCCCAAATCATTTCTTTAAATACTGGTTCTACCCATAAAATATGTCCCATTTCTATTCTCCTTTCCCTTTTTCATGTGTCGATTCATTTCTTCGTAAATCCCATTGATTCCCATTGAAACTTTATCAATTATTAAATCCTGATAATGTTTTTGAAATATCATAGAATAAATTAAATCAATAATATAATCACTACTAATTTTAGAAGAATAAACACCTATTTTATTAATAATATTTTCTTTTGAACACATTGTTAAACAAATATTTGCATTTTTTCTTAAATAACTATTATTCAAAGAAGTAATCGCAATGATTACACCACCATTTTTTTTAATACGATCAACAATAGGTTTTATTTCATTTGTTTCACCTGAATATGAAATGACAATTGCGACAGTATCTTTATTTGTATAGAGTGCTTGTTGGTTTTGTTCTGTTGGAATATGTTTTAAATTAACGATTTTATTTACATATGTCATTTTATGTTCAAACATCTGTGCTGTTAAAAATGAATCCCCAAATCCAAAAATATCAATGATTTGTGTTTTTTCAATATAATCTACTGCTTTTTTTAATTCATTCATATCTAAAACTTGATTTGTACCATCTATTGTTTGTTTATAAATATCACTGATATTATTTTGAATTATTTCATATGAACTATCTGGTAAAAAAGGTCTATTAAAATTAACAGTTGCAAACGATTGATATTGTGTCACTTCAGCAAAATGTACACGAAAATCATTAAAGTTCTTTTCTCCTACTTTTTTACAAAAACGACTAATTGTTGCTGTGGAAGTATAAGTTGCCTCAGCTAATTCTTTAAGATTCATATGAATTACATCTTCTTTATGTTCAATTAAATAATTTGCTATTTTCTTTTCCAAATCACTAAATCCACTTTGATATTCTAACGTTGATAATAAACTCATATTCTCACCTCTAAATTCATTGTACCTTTATATACAATGAAAGACAAGGATACAACGTATCCTTGTCAATTTCATTATTAAGCTTCTGCAGCTTGTTTGTTTTGGTATTTTTCGTAAGCAATTAAGAATGGTGTGTAGATGACTGTTGATACAACAATTAAAATTGCTTGAGTTACTGCACCCATTGGGCTTGCACCTGTTGCTAAGAAACCAAATACAAGTGGTGGAGTTGTCCAAGGTACTGTTAAACAAGCAACTGGACAGAATCCGATAACTGTTAATACATAACCAATTAAGATAGTTACTAAACATGCAAATACAAATGGAATACCTAAGATTGGGTTTAATACCATTGGAATACCGAATGTAACTGTTTCATTGATATTGAATAAACCTGGAACTAATGATAATGAGGCGATTGCTTTGTTATCTTCACGTTTACCAAAAATCATGATGGCAATTACTAAACCGATAGTTACACCTGAACCACCAAATTCACCACACATTTGTAAGAAATACATATTGATGATGTTTGTTGGTTTTTCACCTTTGTTGAATTTTTCAACGTTTTCAAGTGCTAATGGTGTAAATAATGCTTCTTTTACTGCAGATAACATGTTGTTACCATGAATACCTACTAACCAGAATAACATAATTACTAAATAGATAATCATAACACCTGGAATTGTTGCCCCTACAGCACCTAGTGGACCTTGGATACTGTTTTTGATGACATCATTTAAATATAACCCAGTTAAGTTATAACAAGCTGATCCAATACAAGCAGTTACGATTAAAGTTAAAGTAGCTGGTACTAAAACTTCGAATGCACGCGCAACTCCTGGTGGAACTTGATCTGGCATTTTAATTTTCAATGCATCTTGTTTTTCAAAGAAACAGAATAATTCAACAGCTAATACACCAATGATCATACCAGTGAATAAACCTGTTGCTCCAAGTTCATTACCAGCAACACCAGTAAAAGGATCTTTAGCTCCTTCAATAACATGTGAAGTGTTTGTAACTGATAACCAAGCAGCTAATCCAACTAAACCTGGGATATAACCAGCTTTTTCAGCTCCCATATTCCAAACACCGATTTCTTGAGCAATCCCAAGAGTAATTCCAACTGTGATACAACTGATTGTACAGAAGTTAACAGCTTGGAATGCTGGGTTTAAGAAATCTAAAGCCATAATTGGTTTAAAGAAAATTCCTAACCCTGTTTGATCATTAACTAATACGTTACACCATAAAACCCCAATTGCTCCTGCAATAGTTAAAGGCATGAAGTTTTGGAACGCATTCTTGATCGCAGATAAATATTTGTTTTGACCGCACCATGCACCAGCACGACCTAAGACATCTGCCATTTTGTCCATAATTTTTTTCCTCCCCTTAATTAATTTTGACACGATTATCATAACGTGACTTTTTTTGTTGTTAAAGGCTTACATTGGTTTTTGTTTTTTATTTACAACATTCTTTTCTCTTAAAAAAAACAATGTAATTTTTTTACATGACCAAAAAGAAAAAAATCATTTGTTGAGACAAATGATTTTCGTGTCATTTCCGCAAGTAGTCAAAAAATACGGAAGGTATTTAAGTAAATGACAACCTTTATTTTATATATAGAATAAAAATTGTATATCTTTTTATAATATTTAGAGAGTTATTTTCATAAATTCCTTTTAGTCCAACAAAGCATGTAATTTATTTACAAAAAAAGGTGACTTTGCATCACCTTTCTTATCTATATTATTAAAAGATAATATTTCATTATATGATTTAGTCTAAAATTGGGAAGTTACGATTTAATCGTTAAAGGGATATAATAACATTATCTTTTAATATCAAAATTATTTATCTAATTGATAGAATGAATCTACTCCACCATATAAGCTTTGTTTTCCTAATTCATCTTCAATTCTTAATAATTGATTGTATTTAGCAATACGATCTGTTCTTGATGCAGAACCAGTTTTAATTTGTCCAGCATTTGTAGCAACAGCGATATCAGCAATTGTTGTATCTTCTGTTTCACCAGATCTATGAGAAACAACAGCAGTATAGTTTGCTTTTTGAGCCATTTGAATAGCTTCTAATGTTTCAGTTAAAGTACCAATTTGATTTACTTTAATTAAGATAGAGTTAGCAGTTTTTTTAGCAATACCTTCTTGTAAACGTTTTGTATTTGTTACAAAGAAGTCATCCCCTACTAATTGTACTTTCTTACCTAATTTTTCAGTTAAATATTTCCATCCATCCCAGTCATCTTGATCAAGACCATCTTCGATAGAAATAATTGGATATTTTTCAACTAATTCAGCATAGAAATCAACTAATTCTTTTGAAGTAAATGTTCTATTTCCTTCACCTGGTAAAATATATTTACCATCTTTATAGAATTCTGAACTAGCAACGTCCATTGCAAGTTTAACATCTACACCTGGTTTATAACCTGCTTTTTCAATTGCTTCAATAACTGTTTGAATAGCTTCTTCATTTGATTTTAAGTTAGGTGCAAATCCACCTTCATCACCTACAGCAGTATTTAATCCTTTATCATGTAATACAGCTTTTAAATTATGGAATACTTCAGCACCCATACGAATTGCTTCTTTAAATGTAGGAGCTGAAACTGGCATAATCATAAATTCTTGGAAATCAATGTTGTTATCAGCATGTGCCCCACCATTAATGATGTTCATCATTGGTGTAGGAATAACATGAGCGTTTGCTCCACCAATATAACGATATAATGGCATACCTAAAGAATCAGCTGCACATTTAGCAACAGCAAGAGAAACACCTAAGATAGCGTTTGCTCCAAGTTTACCTTTATTATCTGTACCATCTAAATCAATCATTGCTTGATCAATTTCTCTTTGAGCAAAAACATCATATCCTAATAATTCAGGAGCAATTACTTCATTTACATTTTTTACGGCTTGTAAAACACCTTTACCTAAATAACGTGATTTGTCTCCATCTCTTAATTCTACTGCTTCATAAATTCCTGTAGAAGCTCCACTTGGTACGATTGCTCTACCAAAAGCTCCACATTCACTTCTTACTTCAACTTCAACAGTTGGATTCCCACGAGAGTCTAATACTTCGCGTGCTTTAATACTTTGAATTAAATCCATTTTAATACTTCCTTCTTTCGTTTTGTTTTGTTTGTGTTTGTTTGTGATCTTTGTTTGTGATTTGGTATCAATAAAAAATGATTTATTAACACGAAGTTAGCTGTAACTAACTGTCTATAAGTTAGCATACACTAACTGTATATGTCAACCCTTTTTGAGTACTTTTTTCCTACTCTAAACACTATTTTGTCTCTTTTTTTATAAAATATTCTTTGATAGATACAAAAAAATTTCTTTTTTCATTTATTTATCTTTCTTGTTTCATTGACTTTCTTTAATCGACACCTTATAATTTGTTCAGGTGAATTCCTTCACCTGAAGGAAGAAATTTATGTAGTTTTACGTTATTTCTTTTTTAATGTTTGTGATCATTAATGTGATGAAAGGAGAAAATAAAAAATGATTTATTCACATGAAGTTGAAGAAATGTGCACTGTAAATCGTGGTGCATCACACGGATGTGCTCCTATTCCTGAAGAAGGAAAATGGGTATATTCAAGAGAAATCAAAGATATTTCTGGTTTAACACATGGTATTGGTTGGTGTGCTCCACAACAAGGTGCATGTAAACTTACTTTAAATGTTAAAGAAGGTATCATTGAAGAAGCATTAATCGAAACTGTTGGATGCTCAGGTATGACTCACTCTGCTGCTATGGCTAGTGAAGCATTAGTTGGTAAAACTTTATTAGAAGGTTTAAATACTGACTTAGTTTGTGACGCTATTAACACAGCTATGAGAGAATTATTCTTACAAATCGTTTATGGACGTACTCAATCAGCATTCTCTGAAGGTGGATTACCTGTAGGTGCTGGTCTTGAAGACTTAGGTAAAGGTTTAAGATCAATGGTAGGTACATCATACTCTACTAAATTAAAAGGACCTCGTTACTTAGAATTAACTGAAGGTTACATTACTCGTATCGCTTTAGATACAAATGATGAAATTATCGGTTACGAATTCGTTAACTTAGGTAGAATGATGGAAATGATTAAAGATGGAAAAGATGCTAATGAAGCTTTAGAAGCTGCTAAAGGTAACTACGGTAGATTCAACGATGCTGCTAAATACATCGATCCAAGAAAAGAATAATAGGAGGATACGAAAAAATGGCATTATTTGAAAGTTATGAAAGAAGAATTGATCAAATTAACGCTGCATTAGCTAAATATGATATCAAATCAATCGAAGAAGCAAAAGCTATTTGTGATGAAAAAGGTATCAACGTTTATGATATCGTAAAATCTACACAACCAATTTGTTTCGAAAACGCTTGTTGGGCATATACAGTTGGTGCTGCTATGGCAATTAAAAATGGTGATACTAAAGCAGAAGATGCTGCTAAAACAATCGGTGTTGGATTACAATCATTCTGTATTCCAGGATCTGTTGCTGATGATCGTAAAGTAGGTTTAGGTCATGGTAACTTAGGAGCAATGTTATTAAACGAAAATACTCAATGTTTCGCTTTCTTAGCTGGACATGAATCTTTCGCTGCTGCTGAAGGTGCAATCAAAATTGCTGAAAAAGCTAACAAAGTTAGAAAAAATCCATTAAGAGTTATCTTAAATGGTTTAGGAAAAGATGCTGCTAAAATCATCTCAAGAATCAATGGTTTCACTTATGTAGAAACTCAATTCGATTATTTCACTGGAGAAGTTAAAGAAGTATCTAGAACTGCTTATAGTGATGGTCCACGTGCTAAAGTTAACTGCTATGGTGCAGATGACGTACGTGAAGGTGTTGCTATCATGCATAAAGAAGGTGTAGATGTATCAATTACTGGTAACTCTACTAACCCTACTCGTTTCCAACATCCAGTTGCTGGAACATATAAAAAAGAATGTATTGAACAAGGTAAAAAATACTTCTCAGTTGCATCTGGTGGTGGAACTGGACGTACTTTACATCCTGATAACATGGCTGCTGGTCCTGCTTCTTATGGTATGACTGATACTATGGGACGTATGCACAGTGATGCTCAATTCGCTGGTTCTTCATCAGTTCCTGCTCACGTAGAAATGATGGGATTAATCGGTATGGGTAACAACCCAATGGTTGGAGCTACTGTTGCAGTTGCTGTTGCTATCGAAGAAGCTTGTAAATAATTAATATTTACTTAAATATATCTAAAAAAGTCTCGATTATATCGAGGCTTTTTATTTACACTTTTTATTTAAACATATCCAGCTTTGAGATATTTTTTGTGGTATAAAATTTATAATTAAAAATTATATTCTAACTGCTAAGTCATTTGCTTGCCAAATAGCATGTTTTAAATTTGCTACTTTATCAGCATCACCTATGATATGTACATTATTCTTTTTCTCAAATGATTTTTCATTAACATATCCTATCGATGTTACAATCGTATCACAATTCAATTGTTTTTTGTGTCCGTTGTTATTTTCTATAAAAACAGCATCCGGTAAAATAGCAATAGTTTTAGCTAATGTATAAATTGGTACATTATAAAATTTAAATGCATCTCTTAAAAAACTTGTATTAGCCATACATGAACCAGGTACTTTTAAAATATCATCTGCCATTTCTATAATAAATGGATGTTTCCCTTGTAATGCAAGTTCATAAGCAATTTCACAACCAGTAAGTCCACCACCTATGATAGCAACTTGATTATTACATGGCATGTTGTTCGCTAAGAAATCAACAGCATTTATCGCATATTCATTACCTGGAACATTAAGTTTCCTTGTACTACTAGCCCCTGTAGCTATAACATATCCATCATAATTTAATTCTTTTAATTCTTTGATTTCAGTATCATAATGCACTTCAATATTATTTTTTTCAATCATTTCTATATAAAATTGAAGTAAATCTCGATCTTTTTCTTTAAAAGAAAAACTTGCTGCTTCATTAAAGACACCACCTAGACGATTTGTTTTTTCATAAATACAAATTGTATGTCCTCTTTTTTTAGCTTGTAAAGCAAATTCCATACCGGCAATTCCACCACCAATAACAGCAATTCTTTTTGGATTATTTGTCACCTTTACAGCATATTTCTTTTCATTTCTTGTATATGGATTAAGCGCACAAACCCCTGTTGGCTGTTTTAAATCAGCTACAGTACCAGAATCTTTCCACATACCAATAGGCATACAACCCACATGACAAGAAATACATGGTCTAATCTCAGAATATCTTTCTTCTTTGATCTTTGTCAAATAGAGTTCATCTGCTAAAAATTGTCTTGCAAGTCCAATACCGTCAATTTTATTTTCATTAATTGCTTTTGATGCTTCATCAATTTGCATACGTCCAGCACAAATAACAGGTTTTGTTGTATATTTTTTTATTTCTATGCTATCTTCTAAGTTACAATTTAATGGCATATAAACTGGTGGATGTGCCCAATACCAAGAATCATAAGTTCCATTATCAACATCAAAGCCATCATACCCTGCTTCTTCTAATAACCTAATTGCCTGTTTAGATTCTTCCATCGATCTTCCTATCTCTTTAGAAATATGATCTTGAGGAATAATTCCTTCATTAAAATTTTTCACTTTTGATGTCACAGAATATCTTAAAATAACTGGATAGTCCCATCCACATTTAGCTTTGATTGCACGTACGATTTCACATGCAAATCGGTATCTATTTGTCAAAGAACCACCGTATTTATCCATTCTATGATTTGTATAAGGCATTGTAAATTGATCTAATAAATAACCCTCGTGGACCGCATGAATTTCTATACCATCTACACCATTTTGTTTACATAAATAAGCTGTTTCTGCCATTCCTTGAATGCATTCATTAATTTCCTTTTCACTCATTTGTTTAGTTTTCCATTCAGGTTTCCAAACGTTTGGTAACCCTGCATCCGCACTGACATTGGATTTTCCTAATTTCATAAATAAATTAGCAAACTTATACTTTTTCCATAATTCATTAGGCATTAATGAATTTCTTCCTAACCCAACTGATAATTGAAAAAAAACTTTTGAACCATATCCATGAATTTCTTCCATGACCTCTTTTACACCTTTAAAAGCTTCAGGGTGTTTCCAAATAGGTTTATGCCCCATCATTGAATAAAGAGGAACAGCCCCTGGAATAATCAAACCAACTCCATCTTTTGCCCTTTCAATCAATAAATCGTGTGTTTCTTCTTCATAGCCTTTATTTGTGAGCCATCCAATCATTGTTGTACCTTCCATTGGACACATAATAAAACGATTTTTAATTTCACATGTTCCAATTTTCATTGGTGAAAACAACTTTTCATATTCTTTCTTCATCCTCTTCCTCCTATTTAACCAACATGTGTTTGTTTTCTTTCAAGTTTATTATATAATTTGTTTATAAATAGACACAAACATCAAATAAACTAAGAACTGTAGGATATCCAACAGTTTACAACCTATTTGTTGGAAAGGACATTTTATGAAAGATAAACGTATCGAAAAAACTTTAAAAAATATTGAAAATTCTTTTTTAGATTTATTAGAAACTAAAAAATTCCAAAATATTACGGTTACTGATATTTGTAAAAAAGCAAACATTAATCGTTGTACATTTTATGCTCATTATGATAATACTTTTGTCTTATTAGAAACACTTCAAAAAAAATTAGTAAATGAATTTTTAGAATCTTTTAATGAATATAATTTTGATACTGATTCAAAAAAGATGATCGATTTATTATTCAAAGAAATAAAAGAAAATAAAAAACTATTTAGTTTACTTTTTTCTTTTGAAAATCAAGAAAACATTGCAAAAATTATCGAAGAAAATATGAAACAAAAAACAATAAATCATTGGTTAAAAGAAAGTAACATTTCTATTGAAGAAGCTGATTTATTATTTAGTTATATTATTTGCGGAGGGAATGCTATATTAAAAAAATGGTATGATTCAAACTTTTCAATTGATGAAGATAAAGTAAAAAAATTATTTGATGAAGTTATTAAATATGGATTATATGATTTTATATATACAAAATAAATGGACCTATGAAATATTCATAAGTCCATTTTATTAATATTCTATATTTTTAACCAAGAATTGTTGTCCAGATATGATTGTTTTTTGTCGACTACCACATTTAGGACAAACTCCCTTACATTTCATAACATTATAAAATGCATCACATTCATTGCATGTGGCTTGTCCTTTAACAACAATACATTTTAAAGTACTTTCTTTTAAAATAGGATAGTCTTCAATGACAACTGGATAGTATTTTTCAAAGAAAACAGGTAAATATCCAGTAAGTTCTCCTACTTCTAAAGTTATAGTTTTAATAGAATCTATTTTATTATCTACGGCAATTTGATTACATAAATCAACTGCCTTTTTTAATGCGCCTATTTCATGCATGATTAATCCTTCTTAAATTTAGAAATAATAGATTTTCCTGTTTTTTTACCAACTTCTTTTAAAACTGCTGGAACAAGTTTTTCATAGGTTACACCAAAAGCATCATGATCTCTACTTAAATGAATAGCATCAAATTTGCATCTTGTTGTACATAATCCACAACCAATACAAATATTTGGATCTACATGTGCTGCCCCACAACCAAGACATCTAGAGGTTTCAATTTTAATTTGTTCTTCTGATAAAACACCTCTTTCATCTTGATCCGTTTTATATTTTGTTTGATCAATTTTAACACGTTGTCTTGGGTTATGATCATAATCTCCAAATTCAATATTATTTTTATCTAAATATTTGAAATTATCTCTTCTTACTCGACCTAAAGTTAAAGAATGTCCTTTATTTACAAAACGATGTAAACTTTCAGCACCTTCTTTACCAGCGGCAATTGCATCAATAGCAAAACGTGGTCCTGTATAAGTATCTCCACCAACAAAAATATCTTCTTGTTTTGTTTGATAAGTCCAATTATCTGCTTTTGCTGTTCCATTAGGAAGAACTTCTACATTTGAACCTTTTAATAAATCATCCCAAACAATTGTTTGTCCAATAGCAGTAACAATCGTATCACATTCAAGAGTTAAAGTATCTTCTTCATCATAGATTGGATTGAATCTACCAACATTATTTTTTACTTGTGTGCATCTTTTTAAGACAATACCTGTTACTTTTCCATCACGAGTAAGAATTTCTTTTGGTCCCCAACCGCATTGTGTTGTTACACCATCATGTAATGCTTCTTCTACTTCTTCTTCACTTGCAGGAAGTTCATTTCTCTTTTCAAGAGAAACCATAACAGTGGACTCACCATTTCTAATAGCTACTCTTGCACAATCAACAGCAACGTTACCTCCTCCGATAACAACAACTCTTCCTAAGTTATTATCATGTTCTTTTAGAAAATCAACACCTGCATAAACTCCATTTGCATTTTCACCTTCAACATTAAGTTTACGAGAACCTTGAGCACCAATAGCCACGTAGAATCCTTTATATCCTTCTTCTCTTAAATCATCAAGCGTGATATCTTTACCTACATGAATACCACATTTAATTTCTACGCCCATTTGTTTTAAGACATCGACTTCTGCTTGAACAATATCCTTTTCTAGTCTAAATGAAGGAATTCCATATTGCATCATTCCTCCAGGTAACGGATTTTTATCAAAAACAGTGACTTGATGTCCATAAACTGCAAGATAATAAGCACAAGATAATCCAGCAGGACCTGCCCCAATAATGCCAATCTTTTCACCACTACCTTTTTCATAATAGAAATCAGGTAAATATCTATTTTCTTTCTTTAATTCTCTTTCGGCAATAAAACGTTTGACTTCATCAATAGCTACTGGTGAATCAATATCCCCTCTTGTACATACTTGTTCACAATATCTTGAACACACACGTCCACAAATTGCTGGAAAAGGATTTTCTTTTTTTATGATAGCAAGTGCTTCATCATATTTTCCTTGAGCTGCTTTTTTCAAATAACCTTGAACACTAATGTGAGCCGGACAATTTGTCTTACATGGTGCTGTTCCTGTTTCAGGAACAACATGATCCCTATTAGTAAGAAAATCAGGTTGCCAATGTTTAGCTCCAAAGACTAAATGATTATTAGGAATTTCTTTATTATGTATTTTTGTTGGTAATTTTTCACAAAGTTTTTGTCCAAGCTTGACTGCATTTTGTGGACACACTTCTACACATCCTCCACAAGCCACACATTTTTCTTTATCAACATGAGCGACATAGTTTGAAGATGAAAGATTTGGCGATTGTGTATACCAAGATGTTTTTAAAGCCATACATATATCCCAACGGCAGTTACAAATAAATAATGAAAAATCTTTACCATCAATATTTGAAAGTTGATGCACCGCTCCACGTTTTTCAGAAACTTTAATGATTTCTTCTGCTTCTTGACGCGTAATACGTCTTGCTTTTCCCATTCGAATACAACTTTCTGCATAATGCCCTAAGTTAATACAGTAATCTCCTTCAAGATCTCCTGTTCCTTCATCAACCATAACTCTTAATTTTCGACATTCACAAGGAGCCACCGCAATACTATCCCCTGCTTTATCAAGCCAATAAGAGATTTCTTCGTATTTAACTTTTCTTGTTTCATGTTCAATTGCTTCTTCTACGGGAATAGCACGCATCAAAGCATTTCCCATTGGTACAAAACTTGAAATCTTCTTTTGTAAATCTAAAACATAATTTAAAAAAGCTGGTGCCATTTCTGGAAAGGCATCGGATCTTTCTTTTGTCATAACTGTTGTTTCCATTGCTCCAGGAGCAAATACTGGAAGTTGAACCATATCTTCCCCATCAGGAGCACTACAATATTCTAAAATACCTACCTGACAAATATCATCAACAAATTTTGCTGTTTCTACTAAATCCTTACCTGTTAATTTTGTAAGATCTTTAACATAATAAGGCGTTCTTAGTTTCATTTTAAGTAAGAAATCTACTTGTTCATCATTTAATTGACGATCAAAGAAGATGTATTCCCATGATTTTTCATTAGCCACAGGATTTAACATATTCATATGTTTTACAAGTTTAATCAAATTTTTTCTAGGTTTTGGATTTTCTTGTTTATAAGCATTATAAGCTTCTAAACATCGTTTTTCTCCTTCAGTTAATTTTTTAGCCATATTCACATTCCTCCATTTATTATTTTATCACTTGTATAAAAAAATAAGTGGGACAATATTGCAAATGTATCCCATAATAAATAAAATAAAAGTGGTGATAAATATGAAAACTTATAATAAAATATTTAATACTTTTAATAAACTTATTCAAACAAAATCATTTGATGATATTACAGTTTTAGAAATATGTCAAAAAGCCCATGTTTCAACATCCTCTTTTTATCGTCATTATAAAGATAAATATGATGTCATGAATGATAATTATAAAAGAATCTTGGATCAATATATGCATAGTAGTCAAAATCATAACTTCGAAGATATTTTTATTAATTTATTTAAAATGAGCAAAGAGCTTCATTATTTAAAAAATGCTTTTGATTATACCGGTATCAATTCTTTAGGAGATTTTATCTATCAATATTCCTATAATACAGTGATCGATATGTGTAAAATAAAAAACATCCAATTTGAAGATAAAGATCTTCTTTTACTAGATGTTTTTTGTGGTGGTGCTTCTATCATGTATCAACACTATATTCTTGGTAAATATGACTTATCCCCTCAACGAGCAGGTAGAATATTATATCAAATGTTTCCCGAGGTTTTTAAAGTCACTTGGTAAAACTGCATTGTTCAACCAATATTTTTTACATATTTTCTTTTAAAATTTGATGATCTTTTAGTAATTTTTCAATAACCGTTCCTTTAACAGCCTTTATTAAAGGATTTTTAAAAATATTGAATATACCTAGATTCATTTCTAATGGAGATTTTCCATCCATTAATTTTACTGAACTATCTAAAAGTTCACGAATATCATAAACACTGCCCCATACTTCTGGGACACCTCGATCAATATCTAATAAACCATAAACAGCTTCCATCGCTGTTCTTACCGAATATTCTGTAGTAAAAACAGTATCTCTTGGTGTATGTGCAAATTGTCCTAAAAAAGCAAAATTAACTGCATCTTTAACAATGACATCAGGTCGATCTTCTTTTCTTCTTGGCATAAAGAAGGCCGTAATATAAGGCATCATTGTTGGTATGCAAACTGCACTATTTGTTGCATAATCCTCAATTAATTCTTCAGGAACACCTATATGATACAACCATTCCATGGTAATTTCCTTACCTGTACAATCTTTCATTGGCTTTTTAACATAATCTCCTATCGTATCGGTAAATAAGCCATAGACCCAAATGCAGACTTTATCTTTATCTTGTTGTTTAAATTGACCTTGTCGATTAATGGTCCAACTTAAAAGCCATGATGAATCTTGACAACTGACGATACCACCTGTAACAACATGTCCGGTTTTAGGATCTCTTTGACAAATATTCGTAATATAAGGAATGATTTTATCGTCTAATGTTGTAATTGTTGCCGATTCCCAATTTGTTTTTTGAATATCACTACAAAATTTTTCAGGATTTCCAAATGATTTATCTTGTTTAGCAATATTTTTCCATAAATTCCAACATCCACTTGTACGTATTTTAGCATTTCCATTAGGAGCATGATTTTGATCTCCATAAATTGTCCCTTCTGTACAACTTCCATTAGTAATAAAAACTAAATCATTTTTACTAAGTACAATCTTTTTCTCTTTTCCTTTGACTTTACATTCGATAGCCTTAGCAATTTTTTTATCAGGTTTAATATCAAATAAAACCTTTGTTACCTCTACGTTAAATTGAAAATCAACACCATGTTTTTCAAGATACTTTTGCATTGGTAAAATAAGTGATTCATATTGATTATAACGAGTGAATTTCAAAGCACTAAAATCAGGTAATCCTGATATATGATGAATAAAACGTTGAAAATAAAGTTTCATTTCTAAAGCACTATGCCAATTTTCAAAGGCGAACATAGTACGCCAATACATCCAAAATGTCGAATTAAAAACTTCTTCATCAAAAACATCTTCAATCGTTTTATCATAAAGATCTTCATCTTTTGTCATAAAGAGTTTCATAATTTCTATGCACCCTTTTTGACTTAAATTAAATTGTCCATTGGTTTTAGCATCTTGTCCTCTATTAATAGTTGCACGACATAAAGAATAATTTGGATCTTCTTTATTGAGCCAATAAAACTCATCTAATACACTGGCATCTTTGATTTCTAAGGAAGGAATACTTCTAAATAAATCCCATAAACATTCAAAATGATTTTCCATTTCTCGACCACCACGCATGATATAACCTCTTGTTGGATCAAAAATACCATCACAGGCACCACCGGCAATATCCATTGCTTCTAAAATATGAATATTTTTTCCAGGCATTTGACCGTCTCTTACCAAGAAACAAGCTGCTGCCAAACTTGCTAGACCACTTCCTATTAAATACGCATTTTTATTTTCAACGCCTTCTGGTTTTTTAGCTCTAGCAAAAGCTTCATAATTTCCATTTGTATAATAAATTCCTTTCTCATTTTTATCATATTTTCCTAATTCCGTATTTCGATACGTATTTATCTTTTCATCTTTTTTATTATCCTTTCCTTTTTTAGCAACAAGCATTGCTGATGAAACAACTGCTGCTGTTGTCGCCACAAACGTTAAACTTTTATGATTCATAAACAATTCTACCTTTCTTTCTATGCTTCAATCATAGCATTCCCCTTTTTTAGATAAAATTTACAATAAAAAAGAAATGATATATTTTTTATCACTTCTTATTTTGTATAATACTATCAATTTCTTTCAAACATTCTTCTACTTGTTTTGAAGGATTTTTTTGATAAAGTAAACCATACGGCATTTTATAATTCCAATCTACAGGTAAAGTAATTAACGAAGGATGGATATTATCCCAAGCATCTAGTGTTAATAAAAGACATCCTTCTTCTTCACAACGATTAAATGTATCCATATCATAAAAATATCCAACATCTTCTAAAATAATTTGTGGATAAAACGTTTGCGTATCTTTTCTAAAATCATCAATATTTAAACAATCTCCACTGCTGACACATAAAAGTTTTTCATTATATAAATCCGTAATTGCTAGTTGCTTCTTTTTTGCAAGTGGATGACTTCTAGGAAGTGCTACACAAACATCATAAGTTCCTAATTGTTTACAAGAAGCAAAAGATAAAATTTGACTTGAGTTAAAGGCACCAATTAAAAAATCAAATTTTATTCCTAACGATTGATATACTTCCATGATTTTATCATGATCATCTTCATAAGGAACAACACGTAATTTATAATGTTGTGCCAAGGTTGGTATACTATGCCATAAGTCAATAAATTCTTTTGCTGGATTTAAAAATGAAGAACCAATACGAATAATAGAAGATGTTTTATCTTGAATTTTATTTAAAAAATTATCTGAATTCTTGATAAGTTTTTTAGCTTCTTCATAAACTTTTTCACCTTGCATTGTCAGTTTAATTCCTCGATGGGTACGATTCACTAATTTTATTTGTAGATGTTCTTCTAAAGCGTTTATTTGTTTCATGACACTTGCTGGTGTAATATACATCTTTTGTGCTGCTTTAGAAAAACTTCCAAATTCCACTACATAGACAAAGGTTTTTAAAAGAGGATTATACATGGTTTTTCTCCTTTCAGTATTTACTTTTAGTAAATACATTGTATCCTAGATGGTTATTCTAATCAATAGAGAATAATTTATAATTAATTTGAAAAGTCATAGAAAGGAAGGATTTCAATGAAAAAGAATTTAGGTTTTGGTTGGATGAGATTACCTCAGCTTTCAGAAGATCCAACAAATATTGATTTTGATCAAGTAAAACAAATGGTTGATACTTTTTTAGATGCTGGATTCAACTATTTTGACACAAGTTTTGTTTATCATAATGGACATAGCGAAAACGCTATAAAAAAATGTTTAGTTGAACGTCATCCTCGTGATCGTTATATGCTGGCTTCTAAACTTCCTGTTTTTTCTATTCAAAAGGAAGAAGAAGTTGTCCAAATTTTTAATCAACAATTAGAAAATTGTGGTGTTGAATACTTTGATTATTTCTTATTGCACAATATGAATATTCATCATTACAACAGTGTTGTTAAAAGTTGTAAAATGTTTGAACATATGCAAGAATGGAAAAAGGCAGGAAAAATTAAACATATCGCTATTTCTTTCCATGATAGTGCTGATGTTCTTGATTTAATTTTAAGCGAACATCCAGAAATTGAAGCTGTTCAAATTGCATTAAATTACTATGATTGGAATAGTACATTTATTCAAGCAAAAGCATGTTATGAAGTTATTAGAAAACATCAAAAACAAGTAATTATTATGGAACCTGTTAAAGGTGGTATGCTTGCCAACCCACCAAAAAACAGTGACATGTCAGCAGATGCTTCTCTTGCTTTACGTTTTTGTGGTGAATTAGAGGGTGTTCTTGCTATTTTATCAGGAATGTCTAATTTAACACAAGTCAAACAAAATATTGAAAGCATGAAAGACTTTCAACCTTTATCAAACGAAGAAAAAGAACTTATTGAAAAATTAACAGTTGCTTATAAACAAGGTGGCCCTTTAGGAGATATTGATTTTAATCAATATAAAGATATTAAACCTCATGGTATTTCTTTAGCTTCTCTTTTAGAAACATATAATAGTTGTATGATTCAACCTAATCCAGGATTTGCAGCAGAACTTAATTATTATTCAATTGAAAAAGCTAAAAATCATTTATTATTAAAAGATTCAAGTTTAGAAGTAGAAGATGAAAAATTAAATCAACTTGTAAAAGAAGCTGATGATTTTTTAGCAAATCATTCATTTGCAAATTATGATAGAAAATTAAAATAGAGTTCAATTCAATTTGAACTCTATTTTTCTTAATTGATTGCTTCTTTTCCTGTTTCCCCTGTACGAATACGAAGAGCACTTTTTAAATCATAGCTGATGATCTTACCATCTCCAGGATGTCCTGTATAAGCTGCTTTTTGAATAGCTTCAATTGTCTTCTTTTCCCAATTTTCATCACTTACAACAATTTCAAATTTAATTTTAGGAAGCATATTAATTTCAACTTCTTGTCCTCGAACAATTTCAAGATATCCTTTTTGTTTACCACAGCCCATCACCTGATAAATTGTAATTCCATGAACTTCAATTTCTGAAAGTGCTTCTTTAACATCTTCTAATTTTTCTTCACGTACAATCGCTTCTATTTTAATCACTTTCCATTCCTCCTAATCTAAACCATTAAATGATGGATAAGCTGTTTCATTGTGTTCAGATAAATCTAAACCTACTTGTTCATCACGTTTTTCAACTCTTAAAGGTATAAACAAACGAACAAGTCCAATACAAATAAGTGTTCCTACAACAGCTACAACAATCGTTACTAAAATACTGATGACTTGTACAATAAATTGGTGCGTATCACCAAAGAATAAGCCATTCCACTTAGCTACTGAATTAATAGAAGTTTGGGTAAACAAACCTGTCGCAAGTCCTCCCCAAACACCACCAATACCATGACAACCAAAAGCATCTAAAGCATCATCATAACCAAATTTTTGTTTAACTTTAGAAATCATAAAATAGCAAATTGGGCTTCCTACAAAACCAATGATCAATGAAGCCCAAACAGGTACAAAACCTGCTCCTGGCGTAATAGCAACAAGTCCTACAACAAGCCCTGTCACACACCCTACAAGTGTTGGCTTTTCAGCCATAAGAATATCCATAAGCATCCAAGAAAGCATACCAGATGCTGCAGAAATAGCTGTTGTCGCAAAAGCATGAATGGCAAGACCATCCGCTTTTAAAGCACTTCCGGCATTAAAGCCAAACCATCCAAATAAAAGTAAACTTGCACCTAAAACAACAAAAGGAATATTATGGATACGATAATTGGCTTTCCCATAATCCTTTCTCTTTCCTAAAACTAAACACAAAACAAGTGCGCTTACTCCTGAAGAAATATGAACAACATTTCCTCCAGCGAAATCAACAGAACCTATTTTAGCAAGAAATCCCCCAATTCCCCACACCATATGTGCCATTGGATAATAAACAAGCGTAGACCAAAAAATAATAAATAAAAATAAAGCTTTAAATTTCATTCTTCCAGCAACTGCCCCTGTAATTAAAGCTGGTGTAATGATTGCAAACATCATTTGAAACATTGCAAAACCTAAATCTGGTATTGTTGAAGCATATTTCCCAACTTTACCAGTAAGACCAACAAATCCTAAATGACTTAAATCACCAATAACACCGAAATGATCTGTCCCAAAAGCAAGTGAATAGCCAAATAAAATCCACATAACTGTTGCAATACCAATCACAAAAATAGATGTCATCATGGTATTGACAACATTTTTTCTTCGCACCATCCCACCATAGAAAAATGCAAGACCTGGTGTCATCAAGAGTACAAGTGCACTACAAATCATCATGAATCCTGTGTCCCCTGTATCAATCATGTCAATTCCCCCTTATATTCCATGAATTTGTTATACAGTATAAATGATTATTTATTATCACGCAAGTATTTTATTACTAAGATATATTTATATAAAGAAAAAGGGGCTGTAACGAATAAATAATTTAAAAAAACAGTTTCTATAACGCAAAAACGGGCATGAGCCCGTTTTTTTGGTATAATAGTTGTCGATGAAAACACTAGAATACATTGAGAATTATAACGCATATCAACCATATATGCTATTAAATTTTAATTTGTCTTTTGAAAAAGATATTGCTCATGATGATATTTGTAGAACTGTTATTGAAGTCGTTGAGGAGGTTAATATTGCTAAGTATGTCGACTTCACTAATAGAAATGCTCATGGCTATGACGGAGTTATGATGTTTAAACTCATCATGTTGGCTATGGCCGACAGTGGATATGTTTCTACCAGAAAGCTCAGTAAACTCTGTAAGACCGATATCCGATATATGTTTATCGCTCAAAATCAGAAGCCATCTCATCAGGCATTTCAAAGATTTATTCATGATGATCTAACTATGCCAATTGAGGATATCTTTTATGAAATCAATAAATACATAGAATCAAAGATTTTTATCAATACGGATGTTTTGTGTATTGATGGTACCAAATATGAAGCCAACGCCAATAAGAACACATTCGTTTGGCGTGCAAATACAATCAGGAATCGAACTAAAAGATGGAAAAAGGTAATACTCTGTCTAAAGAAAATCAATAAATATTTTACAGAACAGAATATTGCCTTGAACTATTCACTTCTTAAGGAACCAAGCATAGAATACATGCTTGCTGTTGCTGATGGAATTGAACGATATATGAAAGATTATAATATCGAATTTGTTCATGGAAAAGGAAAAAGAAAAAGCGACATACAAAGGTTATATGACGAGCTTAAGGAACACGCAATAAAGTTATGGGAATATGCCATTCATATGGAGCTTTTAGGAAGTCGAAACAGTTTTTCAAAGACTGATCCGGATGCAACATTCATGCACATGAAATATGACTATTATAATCACACAAACGTATTCAAGCCAGGATATAATGTTCAAATAGGAGTAAGTGATGGATATATAAGAAATATCTATATCAGCAGTGACGGAAATGATCTTAGAACATATATTCCATTCATGGAGAAGTATAAAAGTGCCTATGGGAGATTGCCAAAGAAAACACCGGCTGATGCAGGATACGGAAGCTATGACAACTACAGTTACTGTAAAGAAAACAATATCGAACTGTATATGAAATATTCAGGATATTATAAGTCACAGGAAAAAACAAATGAAAAAAATAAGTTTCATAAGAAGCACATGAAAAGAACAGAAGAAGGAAACTTCATATGTCCAGCCGGTCACGAGTTTGAACTTGAAAAAGTAACACAGGACAGCAGAAGTGAATATGAAAAAATAAATATGCATTTTAGATGTCACAAATGTAAAGGATGTCCAATGAAATCAAAATGTACAAAATCAAAAGAAGGAAGAACGATAGTACATAACTTTCAGCTGGAAGAGTATGAAAAAGAAGTTCAAAAAAATGTAAAAAGTGCAGATGGAATAAAACTGATGTTTCAAAGAAGCAATGAAACGGAAGGAACATTTGGAGATTGGAAAATGAACCAGAAGTATGACAAGATGCATCGAAGAGGAAATTCTGGTGTAAAAACAGAAATCATCATGGTAGCGATAGGACATAATATAAGAAAATATCATAAACAAAAGCAGATGGTAAGCACAGAAGAAAGCAACTAGCATAAAATTTTTTTTAAGAAAAGGGTTAGTTCTTTTTAAGTGCGTCAGCTTTTTGAAAAAAGTAATTCTCATTTTAAATAGAAACTGAAAATAAAAAAAGAAGAGCCGTAACTCTTCAATAAACAATAAAAACTATTTATTCGTTACAGCCCCTTCAATTTTAAATTTATTGATATTTCCAAGCATTTGATTGCATTTGCATATCAACCATATGTTTATAAATACCATCTTGTTGTTTTAGATCTTCTGGTTTACCTTGTTCAGCAACAACACCATCTTTTAAAACAACAATTTTATCAACGCCATCTACTGTTCTCATTCGATGTGCAATAATTAAAACTGTTTTATTTTCAATCAATTTAGAAATCGATTCTTGAATCAATGATTCATTATCTACATCTAATGAAGCTGTTGCTTCATCCATTAAAATAATTGGTGCATCTTTCAAGAAGGCTCTTGCAATTGAAATTCTTTGTCGTTGTCCTCCTGATAATTCTGAACCATTTTCACCAATCATCGTATTCCATTGATCAGGCATTTTTTCAACAAATTCATCACAGTGTGCTAATTTTGCTGCAGCAATTACTTCTTCATCAGTTGCATCCTTTTTACCAATACGAATATTTTCCATGACTGTATTATTAAATAATGTGACATCTTGGAAAACAATTGAATAAAGTTCTAACAATTTTTCAGGTTCAACTTTTGAAATATCCATTCCCCCAACAGTGATATTTCCTTGATTTGTGTCCCAAAAACGTGCAGCAAGTCGAGAAATGGTTGTTTTACCACCACCACTTGGTCCAATTAATGCTGTAACTTCTCCTTGTTTTGCAACAAATGATACATCAGATAACACTTTTTCTTTTTGATTATAAGAGAAAGCCACATGATCAAATACAATATCATAACCATCATTTGTAAGAGTATTAACACCTGTTTGTTCTTCATGTGATAAGATTTCATCCATACGTTTACAATTCGTATCAAGACTAATCATAGCAGATAAGTTTTGTAAAGAAATTTGTAAAGGTTCATACATACGTGTCACAACAAGTAAGAACATAAAGAATGTTAAAACTGTAATTTCACCCTTTACTAACAAGTAACTTCCTACAAGTGCAACTGTTCCCATTCCAAGTTTTAAAATCATTTGTGCACTACAAACAAATGCAGCATTGGTAAATTCCGCAAAGATAGCATGATTTTCAACGGCTTTGATTTTTTTATTAAGAGATTCCATATATGTATCACACATATTATTAGATCTTAAATCTCTTAATGTTTCTAGTCCTTCTTGAATACCATCTAAACAATTAATACGATATTCATTTGTTTTTTTATGTGTTTTTCGTAGTGCTTTTCTTGAGTAAAGAACAATTGCAAAAGCAATTGGCATGACCCAAATAGCAGCCAGTGCCATACGAAAATCAAAGAAAAGTAAACTAATAACAATAATTGTTGTTGAAATCATAGCTCCGATTAATTCAGGAATCCAATGAGAACTAGCTGTTTCTAAAAGAGCACAGTCAGACATAATTGTATTTGTAAGATCTGCTAAATCTTTTTTACCAAAATATGATAAAGGTAATTTTCTTAATTTTTCCGCAAGTGTACGACGTCTAACACCACTTTCAATATAAGTTGATAAAAAAGTAGCACGATATTGAAAGATTGTCGTTATAGCAATACAAATCAAGATCACAATAATCGCAATGATAAAGAAAGTAAATTTTTCTTTAGGTAATTGTTGATCTAATAAATAAGATGCTAATAAATAAAGTAATCCAACAGGAAGCATTAAAACAAGATTAGAAAGTGTCACTGCTACAAAAGCTCTTACCATATCTTGTGCTCCTTTAGAAGATAAAGCATATTTATGTTTTAATTTTTCTATCATTATTCTTCATCCCCCTTTTGTACTTTCCATTTCACAGATTGATTGTATTGATGCCACATATGTTCATAAACACCTTTTGTTTCTAATAAAGCTTCATGGTTTCCGCTTTCAACAACATGTCCATCTTTTAAAACATAAATACAATCAGCATCAGTAATTGTTGATAAACGATGGGCAATCATAATAACTGTTTTATTTTTAGAAAGTTTTTCAAAAGCTTTTTGAACAAGTACTTCATTATCAGGATCAGCAAAAGCAGTTGCTTCATCTAAAATAAGAATAGGTGCATTCTTTAAAAAAGCTCTAGCAATCGATAATCTTTGACTTTCTCCACCTGAAACATAAACTCCTTTTGAACCAATAATCGTATTGACTCCTTCAGGAAACTTATCAATAATATCTTGACATTGGGCATCTTTTAAAGCTTGGATAACTTCTTCATCGCTTGCTTCTGGTCTAGACATACGAATATTTTCTAAAATACTCATTTTAAGTAATCGACTATCTTGGAAAACATAGGATACTTGATTCATTAATTCTTTTTGATCAATGTCTTTGACATTAACATGACCTATTTTAATACTTCCTTCATTTACGTCCCAAAAACGAGAAATAAGAGAAGCCACTGTTGTTTTACCACCTCCGCTTGGTCCAACTAAAGCAATGTGTTCTCCTGCATTAATATGCATACTTAAGTTGTCAATCGCTTTAGTTGTAGCATCTTGATACGTAAAACTAATATTTTCTATATCAATAGAAGCATCACTTGGTACTTGTATTTGTTTACTTTCAGGTAAAGGTTGAACCTTCATAATAGAATCCATACGATTTAAAGCATCTTCTACAAGCATTTGTGATTCACCTGCATAAGCAACTTTCATTAAAGTTGTTGTTAAAATAGAGGTAATTAAAATATAGAAAAATAAATTTAAAATAAATTGATCAGTAATAGTATTTCCAGCAAATAAATAAGCTGCAATAATCAATGCTGCAAAAATACCATTGGCAAAAGTTGTAAAACAAACCATTGGTTTCATCATACTTTTTGTATAATCTAATGTCCATTTTTCATATTCATCAATGGCTTCTTTAAATCTTTTAAAAGAAAAAATTGTTTGTCCAAAAGTTTTAACAACCGGAACACCTCTTACATATTCAACAGCTTCCGATGACATTGTTTCCAAAGCATTTTGATATTGTTTCATATCTTCAGCCATCTTAGGACCCATCATTGCTGTAAACATTAAAACAAAAGCAATAATTGCTGGAATAAGACTCATTAAACCTAAACGCCAATCAAAGATTGCCATCATAATAAGTAAACCAATTGGCGTTGCTTTAGAAACAACTTTATCTGGCACATTATGTGCTAAAAAAGTTTCTGTTGCCGCACTAGATTCCATCACAATTTTTCTGATTTTTCCACTTCCTTGACTTTCAACATAGCCTAAAGGTAGCTTCATAATGTGTTCCATCATTTTTGTTCGCATTGTTGCTTGTACTCTAAAGGCTGCTTTATGTGAACACATTAAAGCTGCAATATAGAAGACCATTGCAAGCAAAGCAAATAAAACAGCATGCCATCCATAACTTTTAATATGGATTGCTTCATTGAAGTTAGGTCTTACTTCTAGTACCTCTTTGATGATACGCCACATATCATAAAAAGGAACTAAAGCAATAAAAGCACTAATGGCAGCTAAAATACATGAAGCATAAACGTAATACTTATGATTTCCTGCAAAATGCATTAACTTCGATAATGTACTTTCTTTCTTTTCTTTCTTTTCTTTCATAAAATCCCTCCTATTAGTTAGTTTTTGCTAACCTTTGATGTTAACTTTAGACAGGTCTCCCTGTCTATTTTTCATCAATCCCCATAACTGCTTTCCAGCCAGCAACATTAAATAACTTCGTGCTATTCATAAATGATTGAGCTTCTTCATAAGAACGATCATGTGCAACAAGTTCATACATCGTTTGCCATCCTGCTCGACAAAAAACATGAATAAAGAATCGATCAACTGTAAATTCCGCTTTCCCATATTTTTCAACAAGTTCTTGATAATAGGATTCTTCAATTTCTCCTAATTGATCTAAAAAATGTTCATATTTAGAACCTGTAGAACAACAAAAAATCAACTTAAAATCTGTAAAATGTTGATAAATATAGTCTAAAACAAAATCCGTTCCTTCTTCACCTTCATGATTAGCTTGATTGAGATTAGGACTATAGGTTGCTTTTTGAATACTTTCTAAATAAATATCCATCAATCCATCGGCTGTTTCTTTAACAATTGCAGAAAATAAACCTTCTTTATCTTTGAAGCGCGTATAAATTGAATTAGTACTAACGCCACTTTTAGCAGATATATTTCTTAAACTTGCATTTGTAAAACCTTTTTCTAAAAATTCTTCTGTTGCACTTTTTAATAGATTTTCTGTAACTCCCACTGTTTCTTGCCTCATGATTACCTCCATCATTAAATAACACTGTTATTATAACACTGTTATTTAATAAAAATCAATAAAAAATGCTCTAATGATTTTGGGGTCTCATTAGAGCATACTTAAGTTATTCAATTTTTAAAAGATTGATGTGTGAGTTAATCTTCTTTTTTTTAATTTGTTTGTACTGAATTTTCTTCTTCTAATTTTTGTTTTTCTAATAATTTAAAGAATGGATAATATAAAACCATATCTAAGATAATTAAACCAATAACCATAATAGCAGCTTTAAAATCCATACATCCAAGAGCAGCTCCAAGTGGTGCTGGTGTTGTCCAAGGTGTTTCAATAATTCCTTTTCCTACAATATGGAATGCCATTAATCCATAAGCAATAATTGAATTGATTACTGGTACAAAAATAAATGGAATCATCATTAATGGATTTAAAACCATTGGTAAACCAAAGATAATTGGTTCATTGATATTAAAGATTGCTGGTCCAATTGATAACTTTCCTAATGTCTTTAATTCTGCTGATTTAGATCTTAACAATAAGATACAAAGTCCCATTGTAGCTCCTCCACCACCAAGTGTAATAACATATGACCAGAATGGTTGAGTAAAATAATGTACGATTGGTTGTCCAGCAGAGAATGCTGTAATATTAGCAATCAAATACATTTGCATAAATGGTAAACGGATTGGTTGAGTAATACTTGCTCCATGTAATCCAAAGAACCAGAATGTTTGAGCAATCATTGTAATTAAACAAATACCAACTAATGAATCAAGCCCTGAAATTGCAGGTGCTAATACTGTCATAATCATACTTGGTAAAAGTTGTCCACTAATATTTTGAACAAATAATGAAAGACCATAGAAAATGATTACACAAATAAATAATGGTAAAATTGCATCAAATGAAGAACTGATTGCTGGTGGAACACCTTCTGGCATTTTAATACGAATATCTTTTTTAAACATAAAATGCATAATTTCCACACAACCTATAGAAACCAATATTGCTGTAAAGATACCTTTAGCATCCAAATAGGTCGTTGGTATGTAATTACCAGCTAAAGATAATAAATCTGTTGCACTTTTTCCATCAACAATTAGATTTGATGCTACTGCTGAAGTTGTTGGTGCTGATACAATTAAAAATACTGCAGTTGATACGATTGCTGAATTTAATTTAGGCATTTCGTATTCTCCTGCTAAATGATAAGCAATCGCAAATGCAATAAATAATCCCATTAATGCCATTGTCATATTATAAGGCAATTGCAACATTGCTTTATTGGCTTGTGCCCAATTATACCAACCATTTAACATATCAGTAATAAAACCCCAATTTGGAAGTGTTTCTGGTTTAAAAGGTGGTGTTGAAATAATTAAACATACCCCTCCTAAAATAGATAACGGAATTGCAACAACCATTCCATCACGAATAGCCGCTAAATGTCTTTGATTCCCTAATTTGTTTGCGACTGGTACAAGTGTACGATTTGCAAGTTCATTAAATTTTTCCATGAAATTCATGAAAGTTCCCTCCCTTCTTGCTACGATGTTATTATATAATCAAAATCCATCGAAATTCTTTTCATTTCCACAATAAAAAATACATTTCCAATTGCTTAAAAACTTTTCCAAATTGTGGAAATAAATTGTTTTATTTTTTTTATTTGCAGTTATTTTTTTATATTGACACTCCCTTTTTATTTTTTATAATGAAATTGTGTGTGAGTTATATCTTCTTATAAAATAGGAGGATATATTATGAAGTTAATCATTGAAGAAAATGAACAAAAAATGAGCGAAAGTGCAATGCACATTTTACTTGGAGCGATGATGCAAGATAAAAGAGTCAACATCTCTTTAACTGCTGGACGCTCTCCTATCAATCTTTATAAGATGATGGTTCCTTATGTTAAAGATCAAGAAAAATTTAAAGATATTCAATATTATCTTTTTGATGAAGCACCTTACCAAGATAAACCACATGGTCCAAACTGGGAAGAAATGCAAGAACTATTCTTTAAAGATGCAAATATTCCTGATGAAAGAATCCATACAACAACAATGGAAAATTGGGAAACTTATGATCAAGAAATCAGAGATGCTGGTGGTATTGATGTTATGTTAATTGGTCTTGGTTGGGATGGACATTTCTGTAGCAACTGCCCAAGATGTACTCCTATGGATAGTTATACTTATCCAATGGATCGTAAAACAAAAAATGCTGCTAACCCAACATATCCAGCAAGAGACCATTTACCTATCACTTTATCAATGGGACCAAAAAGTTTAATGAGAGTTAAACATCTTGTAATGATTGTTACTGGTAAAGAAAAAGCTCAAATTTTAAAACAAGTGTTAGATTCACCTATTTCAGATGAATTACCAGCAACTGTTTTAAAACTACATCCTAACTTCACTGTTATTTGTGATAAAGATGCAGCATCTTTATTAAATATGGATGATTACAAAAGATTATAAAATCTTTATAGAAAGCTTCGGCTTTCTTTTTTTATTTCCAATATTTGGAAATGATTTCTACCTTTTGGAAAACCAAAAGTAAATAAGCTGTTCATTTGTTATAATTTTTCTAACTTGGAGGACTACTTATGAAAAAAAATAAAATAAAAAATAATAAAAACAGAAACAATATGGATATTATCGAAACACGTGTTAGAAGATTTGTAGCTATGATTATCGATTGGTATCTTACCAACATGTTGGCCGTTATCCCTATTACATTTTATTTAAGAGGAAATGACTACTTGAAACCTTATATGTTTGATTTGACACACTATGATTTTTCTATAGGTCTTGCTTTAGGCCTTTATGGCATTTTGATTGGAATTATTTACTATATATTTATTCCAACATATTTTTTTAAAGGACAAACACTTGGTAAAAAGATATGTAAGATCAAAATCGTTAAAGAAAATAATGAATCAATCAATTTAAAAGATATGATGTTAAGAGAACTTCTTGGAGCATCATTACTTGAAGGAGGAATGATTATCATCCCAACTTATCTTAGAAAAATGCTTCCATTATTTAAACTTTCAATGATTGTTGACCCTTTAAAATATGTTGCTTATGCTTTAACTATTGGTTCTATTATTTATGCATACTTTCAACCAAATACACAATCATTCCATGATAAAATAGCTAGAACTGTTGTAATAAAACAATAAATTGTTTCTCATTATTTGATATGGTATAATGCTGTCGAATATACACAAAGGAGATTCGCCATGTTTAATTTAATTATTATACTTTTATCAACACTTAATGATGAAGCGAAAGGTTCAAATAATTATAAAATAGCTAAATTTATGATAGAAAACATGCGTGATTTGGAAGATTACTCCTTAACTGACTTAGCGCAAGCTTGTTACGTGTCTAATTCGAGTATTTCTCGTTTTTGTCGTGATATTGGATTAAAAAATTTTAGTGAATTAAAAAATCAAATTGCAAAGTTTTCTGTTGAATCAGCTAATTTAAAAAGAAAATTTGACTATGAAGAAAGTGATTCTTCAATGTTTAATTCTTATGTTAAAAATGTTATTTCTAATTTAAATTACTTTTTAGAAAACAATATTGAAAAACAAATAGATACACTTGTTCAAGAAATTCGTTCTTATCAAAAAGTGGCTGCTTTTGGCTATATGCAATCTGAAAGTATTGCCTGTAATTTGCAGTTTGATCTACAAACAAGTGGAAAACTCATCTTTTCTTGTTTTAATACCAAAGATCAAGCTGACTATATCGCTGATGCTGATGAAAATAATCTTATTATTATTTTTTCAGAATCAGGAACCTATTTTGATCGTATTTTTCCAAGAGCTAAACCATTTAAAAGTAATAAACGAAAACCAAAAATATGTATGATTACTTCTGATCAGTCAATAGAATATCCATTTATCGATTTTTACATTCGTTATAATAGTAAAGGCGGTTATGCAAGTCATCCTTATCCTTTACAACTTATTTCTGATTTAATTTGTATTAAATATTCTCAACTTTTATTAAATAAATAAACAGGTTCACTACACATCAGTGAACCTGTTTATTTTTATATCGTAGGATTTAAAACTTTTTCAAGAAAGAAATTCCCATCTTCATAATCAACAATCATCGCCGTAGCATTATTAGGAAATTTAAAAGGTTGTTGAGGTAATAATGATTTGATAAATCCATATAATGAACATCCATGTCCTACAATTAAAATAGTTTCATTATCATGACAAACATCAATAATTTCTTGAAGAGCTTCATGATGTTTTAAAATAACATCATGAATATCTTCTCCTTCATAAGATCTATAATCCATATCCATGTCTTCTAACCAGTTTGGTGATTCAATATTGAGTTTTCTTACAAGCTCAGTAGATATTCCTTCAAGTATTCCAAAATTAACTTCTTTAAAACGTTCTTCATAAGTTGGTTCAACTTCTTTTTTACTTAGAATAATATTAGCCGTTTGTACTGCTCTCCCTAATGGAGATGTGTAGGCCTTATCTATTTGGTATTGTTCTAACTGCTTTGTAATACTTTCAACTTGTCTGATTCCTACTTTTGACAAAGGAGAATCACACCAACCCTGTGTCAGATTGATTTCATTGAAATGTGTCTTTCCGTGTCTTACAAATATAAATCTCATTATAACTTACCTTTAAAACTAAAACGTAAATGATGTTTTTCTTTATCTAATAAGAATTCATCATGTGTCTTAGCACCCCATGTATTATCACCGGCAACACCCATTTGTTTTTCATTGATACATAAAACGGTTTGATAAACATTTGGAAGTTCATCTTTGTGTCGTGCATTTTCTAATTCATAAGGTGTATAGTGTAAAGCTGTGAATTCAAAATCTTCACCTTTGATTTTTAATTTTGTATTATCACCTGCAACCGACAATTCTCTTACGTGTGTTCTATTACCACATTCTTGTGGATAAAGATAAGATGTCAAATTATCTGTTACTTGATAAGTATATTTTCCAAGAAGTGCTCCTTTGTTTCGATCAATGTAATTTTCTTCTGGACCAAATCCATAATAATTTACTTCTTCCATATCTTTATATAATTGGAAGATAAGTCCAAATACAGGCATTTCAATTTCAGAAACAACCGGTTGATAAGACATATCAACAATGATTTCACCATCACCATAGACTTCATAAACTAAATGAACTTTTTCATCTTGTAGATTTGGCAAATCATAAGCATATTCAATCTTGCAAGAACAGTCACCTTTTGAAACACCAACAAACTCACATTTTGCATATAGACTTGCAGTTAACCATTTGCCATAGCGATAACCATATTTGTTTTCAACATCATTGTTTGTAGATGCTCTAAAGAAATTGGGTCTGACTGGTACTCTGATGTATTCTTGTTGATGGTATTTATAAGATACCAAACCTTTTTGTTTTGAGAAAATCACATTAAAATCTTTTCCAACAACACCTACATTTAAGTAGTCTTCAACGATATCTACGTGTTTTGTTGTATGAATGTTATGTGTTTTATTTTTAACTTCATAGATATATTGTTGCTTAGCATAGATTTCATGGTTCTTTTTCAAATAAACTGTTACTGCACATTCTTGGTCTTGATCATTTACTTTAAATGGATTTTCAACAATAATTGATGACAATGGTTGACAATCTACTGTCATTGTTTTACTTTGAACAACGTTTCCATTACATAACAAATCCATTTGTAATTGATATTCATTTAAATCAGTAAATAAATAATTATTGCTGATATGAATATCATTTTCATTAATTTTAAAATCTATATATTGATAACAGTATTTGACTTCTTGCATCTTTGGTGTATTTGTACGGTCTGCAAAAACAATACCATTTCCACAAAAATCATAATCACTTGGTCTTTCACCAAAATCACCACCATAACATAACTTACCATCATGATATAATGCTTGATCGATGTAATCCCAGATGAATCCACCTTGATACAATGGATATTTCTTTTCTAAATCAATATATTTGAATAATGCTCCATTACTGTTTCCCATAGAATGCGCATATTCGCATAGGATAAATGGTTTATCTTGATGCTCTTTTAAATATTTTTCAACATCAACTGCAAAAGTGTACATTTGACTTTCAATATCACTTGTTTCATTGTAACGACGATCATGTGAAAGTCCTTCATAATGAATCAAACGAGAAGTATCTTTTTGTTTGATAAACTTAGACATTTCATAAAGATTTTTACCACCATAAGATTCATTTCCTAAAGACCAGATAATAATCGAAGGATGGTTTTTATCTCTTTCATACATAGAATTAGCACGGTCTAAGATAATATCTAACCATTCAGGTTTATCATCAGGTAAGATATGCGCTTTATCAAAAAGTTCACTCCAAGTTCCATGTGTTTCAAGATTGACTTCATCAATCACATAAAGACCATATTCATCGCATAAATCATAAACAAATGTTTGATTTGGATAATGACACGTACGCAATGCATTGATATTATTGGCTTTCATATTCAAGATATCTTTTTTAGTATCTTCATAGGAAACTGTTCTTCCTGTCTTGGCTGAAAATTCATGACGGTTGACACCGTGGAAAACAATTCTCTTTCCATTGATACACATGATACCATCAATAAGTTTAAATTCTCTGACACCTACATTATGTTGACTGCATTCAATCAAACCATTTTCATCCATGATTTCTACATACAATTGATAAAGATTTGGTTTTTCTGCTGACCATAAATGAGGATTATCTAATTCAAAACTAATTGGACTGAAACAATCATTTCTTTCTTCTTGTCCAATGACTTCACCTTTATATTTTAAAGTATAGACTGCCTTAAATTTAGTATCTTTTTTTACAATCATTGGCGTTACTTCAACAGTAGCATGATCATACTTTTCATTTAAATGTGTCAAAATTTTGATATCTTTTAAATGAACATGTGGAACCATTTGTAATTCGACATCTCTAAAGATACCTGAAAAACGCCAGAAATCTTGATCTTCTAACCAACTTCCACTGCTGAAACGATAAACATTGACAGCAATCTTATTTTCTCCATTAACAATCAAATCAGTAATATTAAAACTTGAAGGTGTAAAACTATCTTCACTGTAGCCAACAAATGTTCCATTGACCCATAAAGCCATGGCAGATTCAACACCATGGAAAGTAATATAAGTATCAACATTATCTTTGATTACTGAGCTATCAAAATAAGTAACATAACTTCCAATTGGATTTTTATCAGGAATTTCTCCAGGAATGATTTGTTGTGTCCCTGACCAAGGATAGATTTGATTGACATACATTGGTTTTCCATAACCTTGTAATTGAATATGTCCTGGTACTTTGATTTCATCCCAATTATCTACACAATAATCTTTATCAGAAAATTCCGGTATTAATTGATTAAATCCTGTCGCATAATGAAACTTCCAGTTAACATTTAATGAATAATTGAAACTGCTTTGTTTTTTGTGTAATTCTTTGGTGCTTGCATATCTATGAATCGATGCTGTTGCACTTAAACGATTGATATTAAAAATCTTAGGATCTTTGACCCATTCATTTTTCATTTCCATTCTTCTTTCCTCCTAAACCTATCATAAATGAACCTTAAAAAAATAGAAATGGAACAAAGTATAATATAGGGTAAAAAAGTATAAATATTATTTTTTTATTATATTTTTATATTTTTTTATTATAAAATTACTTAATTAACCATCTGACACATGTGCATAGTAT
>NZ_JBKYAR010000023.1:0-43228 GCF_047023275.1 Faecalibacillus sp.
CTTGTTAACATCTCTTTGACAAAAGCTTTTGCACTTCCATTTTCCCCGGTATAATAAATATGAACAGTAATTGCGTTATTCTTTTTCAAGATTTGATTTTAAACTTTCAATACGTTGATTGATTTCATCAATCTTTTGAACAACTGGAGCAGCTTTTTCATCAAAAACATTGTCCTTATTTAAAACTTCATAATAAAGTTTTCCAAGTTCAATAAACTGATCATCTAAATCTGCTTCTGCACTTTTAATACTTACTTTTGTTTTTGTTGTATCAACGAATTCAGAAGATTTTTCAATTGTTTTTTCAGTAAACTTTGCTGCTTTTTTTGTTAAATCATCAAATAATGCCATTGTTCTTCCCTTCTTTCTTAAAACTCATTTTATCATATTTCTCCTTTCCTATCTATATTGACCTTTAGCCCCTATCGTTTATAATTAGAAATGTTTGGAGGTTTTATATGAATCAACGTTTAGAAAATGAAAAAGTATCATCTCTTTTATTATCACTTGCCTTACCATCTATCTTAGCGCAACTGGCAACACTTATTTATAATATGGTTGATCGTATTTATATTGGAAGATTACCTGATGGCGGTTTATCAATTGCCGGTATAGGTCTATGTACTTCAATTATTACAATCATTACTGCTTTTAGTAATCTTTTTGGTAGAGGTGGTGCTCCTTTAGCTTCTATCAAACTTGGAGAAAAGAATCCTAAAGAAGCAGAAAGAATTTTAGGAAATGCGTTTAGTAGTTTAGTTTTAACATCGATCATTATTATGATTTGTTTATTATTATGGGGAGATCGTATTTTAATTCTTTTTGGAGCAAGTCAAAAGACACTTCCTTATGCTTTATCTTATTTAAGAATCTATAGTGTGGGAACAATTTTTATTCAATTAACTGTTGGTCTTAATTATTTTATTAATACACAAGGTTATGCAAAATTTGGAATGATGACTTTATTGATCGGTGGTATTTTAAATATTATTTTAGATCCTATTTTTATTTATGCTTTACATATGAATGTTGCTGGTGCTGCACTTGCTACAATTATTTCACAGTTTATCTCATGTATCTGGGTTCTTTCCTTTTTATTTGGAAAGAAAACAACAATTAAAATCAAAAAAGAAAATCTTTTATTTGATTTTAATATCATGAAAAAGATTTTAGGATTAGGTTTTACACCTTTCTTTATGTCATCTACTGAAGGAATTTTACAAGTTGCTTTTAACAGACAACTTCTTCTTTATGGAGGAGATTTATCCGTAAGTGCCATGACTATTCTTTTATCAATGTCACAAATTCTCTCTTTACCAATGGAAGGAATTGCTCAAGGGGCACAACCAATTATCAGTTATAACTTTGGTGCTAAAAAATATGAACGTGTAAAAGAGACTATTAAGATTGCCCTTAAAGTTGCTCTTACCTATTCAATTATTGGTGTTATTTTAATGGAATTATTTCCACAAGTTTTTGTTTCTTTATTCGCTAATGATACAAAATTGATTGAACTTTCTTATCAACTTTTAAGAATTTATATTTTTGGATTTATTATTATGGGAGCTTTCTCTACATTCCAACAAACATATAATGCTTTAGGATGTGGTAAAAATGCATTTTTCTTTGCATTCTTTAGAAAAATCATTTTACTTATTCCCCTTATTTATATTCTACCCTTGATTTTACCAAGTTATGGTGTTTTTGCAGTTGTTCTTGCAGAACCAATTTCTGATTTAATGACAACTATTATTAATGGTCTGTACTTTAAAAAATTTGTAAAAAAGACACTTATCTAAAAAAGATATCCTCTCAGATATCTTTTTTTCTTACTACATGAAAATCACAACATGAATCTCCCTTAGCTAATGTATGATTCCTTATTAACTTGGCACCAACCATCTCATAAGTTTGATAATCCATACGACATAAACATGGTAAATACCTTTCCATATGTTCTTTTTTAGCTAAGGTACATAAACCACATTTTGTATATGTACAATAAAATTCTTGTTTTCCTTTTTGATAATCAAATACCCAATCCGTTTCATATTTACTGTTTTTTGATTTTTGAGATTCTAATACTTTTTGATCTTGAACTTTATCTGAAAATAAAGTTCCTTTTTTCTTTTGTCCCTCATGTGCTTTTTGCATCAAGTTTGATTGAATACTTTGATCAATAATATCATTCATTAACTCCAGTGTCATTTCTTCATCAGCTTTAGCCATTGCAAAAAAGAAACATCCTGCCACTAAATTACTTTCTAAACTATTTCCACCAATACCTGGTGTTCTTTCTACCATTTCTCGATAATATTTTTTTATTTTCTTTTTAATTTCATTAAAGTTTCTTGTTGGTAAATTATTTTTATAATATTTTTTTAATAATACCAAAAAAATCAATTGATAACTCTTTGCTGAAAGATTATATTTCATTTATATCACCAAAATCATTATACACCTTTCAATTAAAAGAATCATTTTAGATGATTACATTTATCAAACCACTTATTCCAATAACAATATAAATAAACTTTCTCATTTTATCTTCATCAATATATTTCAATAACCTTTTAGCAATCAAACTTCCTAATATAATTCCTATAGCACCTAATAAAATCATTGGTAAATAATCAACAACTAAAATACCTCTATAAATTCTTAATAGAGTATTGTAAATACAGTTAATCAAAAAGAACATTTGTAGACATCCTAAATATTCTTCTTGTGATTTTGTTTTCGACATAAAATAAACAACCATCAATGGTCCCCCGATACCAAAGAAACCATCACAAATTGCTGAAAGAATAATACAAAAGTAAGCAACTGTTTTTTTCATTTCTTGTTTATTTTTAGAAAAGAATAAATAGTAACAAGCTAATAAAATCAAAAAAACACCTAAACCCTTTTTTAAATAACTTGTACTTATCCTTGAAGAAATCATAATCGTTAAAGTACAGACGATCATATAAAGAAAAGTAGGTTTTATAACTTTTTTAAACTCAATAAAATGTCGATATTGAAATACCATAAAACTAGAAAGAACAATAGAAATAGCACCAGTAATTGCTGCACTCCCTGTTACTGTATAAAGCATTGGTAAATAAAGCATCAAAATAATACCTGCTCCAAATCCTGTCATTCCTTGTAATAACCCTGCACCTAATCCTACAAATAATCCCATCTCTTTTTTCACCTCACCTAGAGTATAGAAAAAGAAATATATAATTACAAATATTTATATTTTATGATATATTATAATTAAAAGTTATAGAGGTGATAAAATGGAATTACGTGTTTTAAATTATTTTTTAACGATTGCTAGAGAAAAGAATATGACAAAGGCTGCTAAAATATTACATGTTTCACAGCCTGCACTTTCCAAACAAATCAAAGATTTAGAACAAGAAATTGGAAGTCCTTTATTTATTAGAGGAAAGTCTTCCCTTTCACTTACCGAAAAAGGATTTCTTTTACAAGAAAGAGCTTCACAAATTTTAGAATTATCTCATAAAACTCTTGAAGAAATGCAAAATGATGTTTTAGCTGGTCCTCTATATATTGGTACAGGACAAACAGATAATTTAGTAGAAATTGTTAAAGTCATGAAATTATTTAATGAACGTTATCCTTTTGTTAAATTTCATATTTTAAGTGGCGATAAGGAAACTTTATTAAAACAAATAGATCATGGTTTACTTGATTTTGGATTATTTATTCGTGAATATGATAAAAGCAAGTATGAAGGTCTGTCTTTAAAGTCTACAAACTCTTTAGGTATTTTGGTTCCTTTAAATCATTCACTCGCAAATAAAAATATAATTGAAACTACAGATTTAAAAAATGAAAAATTAATTGTTGCTAGACAAGCACTTCAAGATGGTGAAGTACCAACATTTATTCAAGACCAACAAATTGTTGCTGTCTTTGACTTACCAGAAAACGCAAAAATAATGGTGAAAGAAAATTTAGGAATTGCTCTTATGCCTGATACTTGTTATCAAGATCCTGATTTAACGTTCATTCCATTAAAAAATATGCCTTCTTATAAATGGCATATTATTTGGAAAAAAGGAAATATTTCTCCCATTCAAAAAGCTTTTATAGAATTATTAAAAAAATATCTTTAAAAAAATTACGAAACAAACATGTTTCGTAATTTTAATCATATTAAATATTTAAAGCTGTTGTATAAGCACCCCAAATAGCTGTCATTAAGTTACCTGGTTGAATAGCATCACCTAATAAGTAAACATTATCTCCTTTAATTGCTTCATAAAGTGATTGGTCAGATTTATAACCAACAGAGACAACAACTGTATCTGCATCAATTAATTTAGGTGTATGATGCACTCCAAATAATGACATCATTCGTGCTCTATTATTAATGTTAGGTTGATTTGTTGTCATAACATCAATGGCTAATTTTCCATCTTTATATTCTTTTATTGTCGCATTTTTATAAAGATCAACATGATAATATTCCATCAATTCAACAAGCATATTATAATTTGGCGCAGCTAAACCTTCTACGTTCATAATAGTAGGAAGTGCTTCTACGACAGAAACTTTTTTATTCTTTCTAGCAAGATCATAAGCTAATTCACAACCTGTAAGACCACCACCAATAATAACAACATTTTGATCTTTAATATCTTGTTTATCTAAAACATCAACGGCATATCTTACATTTGGTTGATCAAATCCAGGAATCATATCTAAACGTTTTTCACTTGCTCCTGTTGCTACAAAAACAACATCATAATTTTCTTTATCTACCACTTTAAATTCAGTATTGAATTTAACATTGACACCTGCATCTTTAATTTGTTTTTTATACCAAGCAAGTAAACGACGATCATCATCTTTAAAATCAAAAGCACTCGCTTCATTAAAGACTCCACCTAAACGATCTGTTTTTTCATAAAGATCTACTTGATGTCCACGTAAAGCTGCGACACGTGCTGCTTCCATACCAGCAATTCCACCACCGACAACAGCTACTTTCTTTAAGACATCGGCTTTCGTAATATTATAATGATTTTCCATACCACAACGTGGATTTAAAGCACACGAAATGTCTTTAGGTGTCATTGTTTTCATATCTACTTGGAAAATACGTGCTAAGCATCCAAAGTGACAAGAAATACATGGTCGAATATCATCTTCGCGTCCTTCTTTGAATTTATTAGCTAAATCAGGATCTGCAAGTAATGGACGACCCATACCCATCATATCAATTTTACCTGCTGCAATTTCTTTTTCAGCAAGTTCTGGATCATCAAAACGTCCTCCACAAATCACTGGAATATTGACCCATTGTTTTACTTTTTCAACATCTTCCAAGTTACATGCTTTAGGCATATATACTGGTGGATGTGGCCAATACCAAGCATCATATGATCCATTATCGCAATCTAACATATCATATCCTGCTTCTTCTAGCATTTTCGCAACTTTTTCACTTTCTTCATAATCTCTACCAAATTCTTGATATTCTTCACCTGGTAAAGCACCTCTGTTAAAGTCTTTTGTTTTACTTACAACAGAATATCTTACAGAAACTGGGAAGTCTTCACCACAAGCTTTTTTAATTGCTTTAACAATTTCACATGGGAATCTCAAACGATTTTCTAAACTTCCACCATATTCATCATTACGTTTATTCCATGCAGCAATTGTAAATTGATCTAATAAATAACCTTCATGTACTGCATGAATTTCAACCCCATCGATTCCTGCATCTTTAGCAGCTTTTGCCCCTTGAGCAAACCATTCAATATATTGATGAATATCTTCAATACTCATCTCTGGGTTATTTTTAGAAGGATCCCACACATTAGGCATTGAACTAGGTGCTGGATCTGTTGGATGGATAGAGGCTCTACCTGACATCGCTGTTAACATAACAAAGACTTTTGAACCATATTTATGAACACCATCAGCTAAGTATTTCATATTTTCTGTGTAACTTTTAACATCATTGACAATACTTGGAAGTCCTGCTCCTTTTGGTACAGGAACTAGTCCAGTAATAATTAAACCTGTTCCTCCTTTAGCTCTTTCAATGTAATAATCTGCTCCATCTTTTGTATAACTTCCATCGCTATTCATCATACGTGGTGAAAAAACACCCATTGGAAGTAATGCAATACGATTTGGAACTTCTACTGTACCGATTTTAACCGGTGAAAATAAATGTTGATATTTATTCATACCAAATTCCTCCTTGAATTAGTTCACTGAACTTATTCAGTTAACTTATATATACATCGTAAGCCTTTACAATTCAATTGTCAATAACTTAATAATTTTTTCACATAGAAATAAAAAAAATAGAAAGACTTTCGTCTTTCTATAAACCAATATAGTCTAGTACAATAGAAATTTCTTCATGCACCGCTTCTATTAAATCATAACTTCCATTATGACAACACCAATCATAAATACTTCCTCGACTAATTCTTAACATCATTTTAGCAGCATGTTCTTTATTCATATGTTGTATATTATTTAAGTTTTCTAAAAGTTTTTGATAAAGATATCTTTCATCACTATGAAGATATGTATTTTCAGCATTTATTTGATTTTTAAAACAAATAGTTGTCATCTTTAAACCAATATCTAAAAAAACATCTTTTATTTGAAAATCAATTAAAAAAAGAATTGCCTCTCTTTCACTATTAAAAGTTTGCTTTTCATAAGCTTCTTTTAACATCTGATCAAATTCATAATAACCATAATCAATAATTGCTTCTTTATTTTTATAATGATAATAGACAGATCCTACAGAAACATTTGCTGCCTTAGCAATATCACTTACTTTTACCTTATCATATCCAAATTCATCAAATAACTTAAAAGCTACATCATATATTCTCTTTTTAGTTTCTTCTCTTTGTATATCTCTAGTAGTCATACTATTCCTCATTTCTAAACAGAATAGATTTTATCAAAACTTATTAAAAAATACAAATAGGTTACATATTTCCAAATTCTAATGCTTTAAAAAAATCATGTGCTTCATCATGAATATTTACTTTCTTTGTTGCCTCAAGAACATACCACGTAAATTCTAAATCTTGAATAATAATAGGAATTCTCTTACCACATCTTTGTAGAAAATAATCTTCTTCAATTAATCTTCTAGCAACATCACTAATCACTTCTAATAATTCATAATACCCTATCGGACCTTTTCCTATATATCTACAATTTTCATCATAACAATCAGGATCTTCATAACCAATATTTTCTATACCTTCTTGTTTATACCACGCAAATAAAGTTTCCATTCCTTTTTCATCAAGCATATCTTTATCATCTTGTTCTAAATATGCATAATTCCATCTTTCTTCACTATAAAGTCCCTCATCATCTCCAGTATATTCACTTTTAAAAAAAGTTTCATTATTTAAAGAAATACTAAATTCACATACATTAGAATATTCTTTATATGCATATGCTTCATTACTGTATAGAAAAAATGTAACAGAGTAAGCATCTGATATATTCCAATGATCCATTTCATTTTTTATTTTATTATAAAAATATTCTCTTAAATCAATCATCACTCTAATCCTTTCTTTGTTTATTTATTTAATTATACTTGATAATCAAAGTGATTAAAATAAAAAAATCCTCCTCGCTATTAACGAAGAGGATCATTTAATTAGTTATTTCTTTTTCTTCTTACTAATACATATGCTAGTGCACATCCAGAAATAATCATCATAGTTACTAATGGGACAATTGCTGCATTATCACCAGTTTTTACTTTTGATGTATCTTCTTTCTTTGTATCAGTTTTTGTTGTTGTATCTGTTTTTACTGTATCATCTTTTTTGTCAGATGGTGTTGTTGGTTCATCTTTTTTATCAGATGGGTTTGTTGGTTCTTCTTTTTTGTTTTCTGTTAATGCTTCATATGCTTTATTTAATGTTGCTAATGCTTCATCAAGATCTTCTTGTGAACTTACTTTGCTTAATACTTCTTGTGCATTTTTCAATGCAATTTCAAATACTGACCATGATGCATCTGTATAGTTTCCTTTTTCAAGTTTTTCTAATTCTGCTACTTTATTTGCTAATGTATCTCTATCGATTACTTTTGCATCATATGTTATTCCATATCCACGTTTATAAACAATTTCATCTGTATAACTATCACTATCAGCATCATATTTTGTAACATTTACAGGTAAAGTTCCTGTTGCTCCAAATGTACCTAAAGCAACTTCAATACCAGCAATAATATTTGGTCCATATGCTGCTTTAGATGTTGTAGCTCCACCTATGATAGCTTCTGTTGGATCAACAGAAGACCCTGCATCACCATATACAGCTAAGATTGCATCTGCATATGGATATAATTGAACATCATATGGTAAATCCACTGACATAATAACTGATGTTTTATTATTTTCTTTGCAATATTTTGTAAAATTATTTGGTCCAGCAGATCTCCAATGTTTATAATCTGTATCATATGTTCCATAAATTTCTGAATTAATAATAACAGTATCAGCCCAATCAATATTTTCTTTTACTGTTTCTAAATCATCATGTCCTTGATAACATTGAACTTTAACTTCTGCACCATCTGGAATTAACCCAGCTTGTTTTGCTCTATTCCATCCCATTAACATTTGTGATTGTTCATTTGTATATGGACAAAGCATTAAAACTTTACTTTTTTTAGTAACATTTAATGGTAATGTATTATTTTCATTTTTAATAACTGTTACAGCTTTTGTAGCGATTTCTCTTTCTTTAGCTCTGTTTTCATCACTACCTACTGTTGCTAATGCTTTTTCTAATGAATAATTTGATTCTTTCCAATCTAAAATTCCTTTGTTTTCTTTTAATGTTAAGATTCTTGTTACTGCATCATCTAATCTAGATTCTTGGATTTCTCCATCATTTACAGCTTTTTCTACACCATCAATAATTTTATCTAAATTAGCTAAATCTTCTTTACTTTTTAATTCACAAGGCATACACATTAAATCTACACCTGCATTAATAGCAAGTTTTGCTGCTTGAACTTGATCAAATGTATTTGCAACACCTGCCATATTCATTGCATCAGTAACGACAACTCCTTTGAATCCCATTTCTTCTTTTAATAAGTTTGTTAAGATTTTATGAGATAATGTTGAAGGTAATTTTTCTTGTTGTTTAGTTTTTTCTGAATAAACTGTTGTATTATCTAATTGTGGGTAAAGAATATGCGCTGACATGATCATTTCAATACCTTGATTAATCGCTACTTGATATGGTTTTAATTCATTGTTTAATAATTCTTCTTTTGATTTGTCTACGATTGGTAATCCATAATGTGAATCAGTGGCTACATCACCATGACCTGGGAAGTGTTTTGCACATCCAATAACATTATATTCAGCTAATCCTTCAATTTCAGCTGATGCCATTTTTCCAACCATTTCAGCATCATCACCATATGAACGTAAGCCAATAACTGGGTTACTTGGATTATTATTGACATCGACAACTGGTGCTAAATTTGTATTGATTCCTAAAGAACTTAATTCACTACCAATAATTTCTCCAGCAATTTTAGCATTATTGACATCACCTGTTGCTCCTAATGCCATGTTTCCTGGTAAAGCAGTTCCTGATCCTAAACGATAAACAGAACCACCCTCTTGATCAGCACTAATCAATAATGGAATACCATTATCTTTAGTTGCTGCTTTTTGTAAATCCATTGTTAAATTATAACTTTGTTCTGTTTCTTTAATATTATTAGCAAAGAAAATAACAGATCCAAAATCATAATCTTCTACTATTTTTTGTACTTCTGAATTCATTTTTGTAAAATCAGATTTTGCTTCTTCATCTGCTGTTTTCCATTGTCTAAAATCAATCATCATCATTTGTGTTATCTTTTGTCTTAAAGACATATTGGATAACAAACTATCAACTCTTGAAGTTGTTGCACCTACCCCTGACATGGCCATTGAAGCAACCATTGAAAGAGACATAGCAGATGCAAGAACTTTCTTCATTCTTCTTCCCATATTTTTATATTTCCTTCCTCAATTTTTGCACTTAATATTGTCTAGACATGTTGTACAATAAGCGTTGTAACAAAAACAAAATCATTTTGCAAGCCTTTTCATATATAAAGTAAGCGCCAAATAAAATAGTGGATAAAAATATAGAACTCTAAGAACTACAATATAGAATGTGGAGACTCCATAAACTATATTGTAGTTTTTATATTCTCCAAAAACTATATGGAAAGGAAGAGAGACTATATGACAGTACAGGAACTTACCGAAAATGAAAAATATAAATTTTGGTATTTTAAAATCAAAGAATGCAAGGAAAGTGGTTTATCTGTCAAAGATTTCTGTGACAAAAACAATATCAAGCCGTCGACTTATTATAATTATCAACAAAAAATCAGAAATATTTTATGTGATCAGATAAATGAAAACAGCTACAAGAATGAAGTATCCTTTGTTTCTGTTGAAAAGCAACCACACAATAATGAAAAGATTATCATTATCAAGGGAAGCATCAAAATTGAACTCGATTCAGATACACCTTACCAAAGTATTGAGCCTCTTTTGAAGTCACTATTATGATTGGTGATATTTCAAAAGCCGAACATATTTATATAGCTGTTGGCTATACAGATATGCGTAAACAGATTGATGGTCTTTCAGCTATCGTTCAACAGAACTTCAAGCTTGATCCTTTTTCTAATTCTGTGTTTCTGTTTTGTGGTAGAAATACAAGAATCATGAAGGCACTGTATTGGGAAGGTGATGGTTTTGTCTTACTTTATAAAAGACTTGAAAATGGTAAATTCAAATGGCCAAGAGATGAATCAGAAGCTCGAGAAATAACCCCTCAACAATTCAGATGGCTGCTTGAAGGACTTTCTATCGTACAGCCTAAGACCATTCAGAAAAGTTATCCACAAGTTGTACTGTAAAGCCTTGATTTCATAGGATAATATGCCTGTTTATGGTATAATGGATGTATGAAATGGAGGTGCTTTTGATGGCTGATTCTACTACAGGTACAGTTGAAAATTTAGCTTTGGTAATGGCTAATCTGTCACATTCTATTGAAGAATTGAAAGCTACAATTGCATCTTTGAACAGTACCATTGACAGTTTGAAAGCTGAAAATGAATACTTAAAAAACAACAATGAACTTTTACGTGAAGAAAATGCCTATTTAAAGAGAAAGCTGTTTGGTACCAAGAGTGAAAAGATAACACATTCTATGGATCAGCTTTCTCTTTTTGATGAAGCAGAAAATGAATGTGAACCTGAACTGCTTGAAGATATCTCATATACCAGAGCCAAAAAGAAACAAAAAGAGAAAATTGATATCAAATTAGACAAGCTAAAACATGTAAAAAAAGTTTATGATGTTGATGAAAAAGACAGAGTATGTGATGAATGTGGCTCTAAATTATCTTATGTAGGTGAGGAATTTGTAAGACATGAAGTTATTTATGAACCAGCCAAACTCTATGTAAAAGATATTTATCGAAAAACATATGAATGTCGAAACTGTAGAAAAAAAGGAAAGGTAGTCATGCTTAAAGCTGGCACACCTCAACCGGTTGTTCCACATTCATATACATCGCCAAGTGTACTGTCACAAGTAATCATTGATAAATATGTAAATCATATGCCACTATACAGACAAGAATCAGAATGGAAACGATTAGGAATGAAACTTTCAAGAACGACAATGGCAAACTGGATCATCATTGCCGCCAATGAATATTTCATTCCATTGGTAAACAGGATGCACGAACTGATGATGAAGGAATCACATATACATTGTGATGAAACGCCAGTTCAGGTATTGAATGAACCAGGTAAGAAGGCTACTTCTAAATCATATATGTGGGTATATTCAAGTATCAAAGAAAGTAAAAGACCTGTTAAGATATTTGATTACAGACCTGACAGAAAAGCAACCAACCCTCAAGAATTTCTGAAAGGATTTGATGGTACTATCATTACTGATGGCTATTATGGATATAACCATATAGATGGTGTAACCAATGCTTATTGTTGGGCGCATGCCAGACGGAAGTTCTATGATGCTTTGCCTGTAGATATGAAGAATGCATCAGATACACTCGCAAATACAGCCATTGAAAAAATAGCTAAACTGTTTGCGATAGAAAAACAAATCGAAACATTATCACCTGATAAAAAGGAGAAAGTACGTCAAGAAAAATCAAAGCCATTAGTTGATGACTTCTTTTTATGGTGCAAAGAAAATCAAAACAAGGTGTTAACAGCTTCTAAGACAGGAAAAGCTATACAATATGCCTTGAATTACGAGGCAGGACTGCGTTCATTTTTAGAAGATGGTCTTGTACCTATGACAAATTCATTAGATGAACGTACAATCAGACCATTTACAGTTGGTCGAAAGAACTGGCTGTTTTCAACTTCTACTAAAGGAGCTGAAGCAAGTGCTGCAGTCTTCAGCTTGATTGAAACAGCTAAAGCCAACAAACTTAATCCATATGATTATATTGAATTCATTCTGGATTATTTACCTCAACAAGATCTGGTTGAAGATCCAAAGAAATTGGATTGGTTCTTACCATGGAGTGAAGAAATAAAAGAAGAATTTGAAATAAAAGCCGACTAAATTGATCATTGTATCAATTCAATCGACTTTTTTAAATACACTATTTTATTTGGCACTTACTATATAAATTTCATTTTTCATAAAAAAGTTTGAAATGATATTTCAAATAAAAAGAAATGAATTTAATCATTTCTTAAACTGTTGATGTTGATTTTGAATATAATCATGATACCATTTAAAACTATCCTTTTTATAACGTTTATAAGTACCATTTCCTAAATTATCACCATCTACATAAATAACACCATATCTTTTTGCCATTTCACAACTTCCTGCTGAAACGATATCAATAACGCCCCACATAATATAACCAATAACATCAACACCATCATCAATTGCTTCTTCTATTTGTTTGAAATGTTGTTTTAAATAATCTATTCTATAAGGATCATGAATAGAAAAATCACTATTCAATTGATCTCTTGCTCCTAAACCATTTTCTGAAATAAAGATTGGTTTTTGAGTACGATCATACATTTTATTAAGCATAATTCTAAGACCAATAGGATCAATTTGCCATCCCCATTCAGATGCTTTTAAATAAGGATTTTTAGTTGAAACTACAAGATTACCTGCTGTTTGTTGGCCGTTTTCTTGAATAGTTGCAATAGAACTTGAATAATATGAAAAACTAACAAAGTCACAAGTATATTCTTTTAATAATGTTTCATCTTCATCTTCCATTTTAAGATGTATATTGTTTTCTCTAAAGAAACGATCCATATAACTTGGATAATGACCATTTGCTAAAATATCAACAGCAAACCATTGATGTATTTCCTCATCTCTTACAGCCTTTAAATTATCTTCTGGTGAAGAAGTTAATGGATAATAACAAAAACATGCTACCATACATCCTGATTGACTTTTAGGTGATAATTCTCTTGCTATTTTAATTGTTTTTGCACTTGCAATAAATTGATGATGAAGTGATTGAAAAACAAGACTTTGGTTATAAGGTTGATCTTTTTCTTTAACTAAACCTACACCATTATAAGGACTAAAATATCCTGCATTTATTTCATTAAATGGTAAAAAGTAATCAATATATTGTCCCCAATGTTCAAAAACAGTTTTAGCAAATCTTTCATAAAAAGTAACTAGTTTTCTATTTGTCCATCCACCATAATTTTCTACTAAATATAATGGAACAGCATAATGATTCATTGTTAAAAATATTTTCATTCCTGCCTTATGAACTTCTTTAAAAATATGATCATAAAATGCAATTCCTTCTTTGTTAGGTTCTAATTCATCACCTTGAGGATATAATCTTGCCCAACTTATTGAAAATCTATAAATATCAATCCCTAATTCTTTTAATAAAGCAATATCTTCATCTATATGATGATATCCATCACTGCCTTTTCTAAAAGGATAATTTCCAACACCCTGACATTTTTTTGCTTCATCTATAACCTCTTGAGTGAGTAAACGGGTTGCTGTTGTAGCATCAGAAGTTCTTTTTAAATAAGGTCTACAATCTTGAGTATCTAGACCTTTTCCATCTAAATCATAACCTCCTTCATATTGACTACTAGCAGTTGCTCCACCCCAAAGAATATCTTTTTTCTTTTGTATATATACCATTCTATGGTAAGCGACAAATAATTAAGCACTTATAAATAATAGAATAATTCAATACAATAAGGATGTACTAAACAAGGAGGTGCATCTTTATGATGAAAAAGACCAGGGAACAATGGAAAGAAGTTATAGAAGATCAAAAAGCAAGTGGACTGTCAATAGAAAAATACTGTCAACAGAGCCATATCTGTGTTTCCAGTTTCTATAAATATAAGTCACTGATTATTAAAGAAGAATCTTCTTTTCTTCCTGTCGTTGTTGATAAAGATGATGAAATGATTGATTTTGAAATTGATCATCATCATATTTCGTGTTCAAAGCAACATGTCAGAGTAATATTGGAGAGTCTGCTATGATTATCAATACCGATGAGATCAAAAATATCTATGTTTCCAAAAAATACTGTGATATGAGAAAACAGATTGCGGGTCTTTCATTGATTGTCACATCCGAATTTAAGATGAATGTTCTTGATCACAGTCTGTTTATCTTTACCAATGCTTCACGCAATCGAATCAAGATGCTCTATTATGAAGCCAATGGATTCTGGCTTTTTACCAGAAGACTGGAAAATGGAAAATTTAAACTTAAAATGCATGAAGAATCTGGTGTTCTGATGATTACTCCTCAACAGCTCAACTGGCTGATTGAAGGGTTGGAATTTGAAGACATGATATGTGAAAATACGGTTTCCAATCGTATTATTGTCTAGTATTTTATGGTATAATCTTTTGTGTTTTAAGGATGTGATGATCAATGAAAAATGAAGAAAGAATCAGTCAGCTAGAAGCAGAACTTGAAGCTAAAAACAATGTCATAGAAAGTCTCAAACAGGAACTGAATTATATTCATGAACAGCTTGTACTTTATAAAAAGACTCTCTATGGCTCAAGAACTGAAAAGACTGAAATTCCTAATCAGTTGACACTCAATATTTTTAATGAAGCTGAAACTGAAGAAACACCCATAAAAGCAGAACCTGAACTTCAGGTAAGGGTGTCATCACATTCAAGAAAGAAATCAAGAAAAAGAAATATTGATGATCTTCCTGAAACAGTTGTTGAACATGATATAGAAGATAAAACTGACCCTCGAACAGGGAAACCATTAAGACTTATTGGAACGAATGAAAGAAAAGAACTTGTTCATCATAAGGAATACTATGAAGTCATCAGACATGTTCAGTATGTCTACAGTGCAGATTATGATGAAGAAATAGAAACAACTCCAATGTATAAGGGTGATGTGCCAGCATCTGTTATTCCAAAGAGCTTTGCATCACCATCACTGCTTGCATCTATTCTGGATAAAAAGTTCAATCTGTCATTGCCGCTATACAGACAGGAAAAGGCACTTGAAAGAGTTGGAATCACGCTGTCAAGACAGACAATGTCCAACTGGATCATAAAGCTCTATGATCTTTATTTTCAGACATTTGTTGACTATATGCATAAGGAACTTCTCAAATGCAGCTATATCAATGCAGATGAAACAACCCTGGAAGTACTGGAACTTAAAAAAAGTGAAGGAAGACAGGACAGCTACGTATGGGTTTATAAAACAGGAAGAAGCGAAGAAAAGCAAATGGTTCTCTATCAGTTTGAAAATGACAGAAAACATGAAAGAGCGAGCAACTTCTTAGAAGGATATCAGGGAATTATACAAAGTGATGGCTATAAGGCATATTCAAATGTGGAAGATGTAAAAAACATGGGATGCTTTGCACATCTTAGAAGGAAGTTTGTAGAAGTCATGGATGTAGCACCAAAAGGAACAGAAATAAAAGAAACAGAAACATATAAAATGTATCAGATGCTTAACAAACTGTTCCACCTGGAAAAGGTATATGATAAAAAATACAGAAATGATTTTGATCGTATAACTGAGGAAAGAAAAAAGAATTCATTGCCAGTTCTTGATGAGTTCTATCAAAAAGTCAAAGCTGTCTATCCTCATTCAGTTGAGAAAACACATTTGCATACTGCTTTGACCTATGCCATCAACAATGAAAAATATTTAAGATATTACATAGAAGATGGACGTGTTGAAATTTCTAACAACTCAGCGGAAAGATGTTGTAAAGTCTTTGTCATAGGAAGAAAGAACTTTCTATTCAGTAACAGTATCAATGGAGCCAAGGCAAGTGGTGCGGCATACAGCATTATTGAAAGTGCAAAAATGAACAAGTTAAAACCTTATGACTACATAGAATACATACTTACAAAAATGGCAGGAAATAAATTAACAGAAAACATGCTGGAAGAAATCATGCCATGGTCAAAGAAATTACCAAAAACATTATATAGGGACAAAAAGGCATAGCGATATGTCCTTTTTGAGCATCAATTAAAAAACAGAATGATCCTATCTGGTTGGTTTTCATCCAGTACTTTTTATGCTCGTTATTTGACGCTTACATTCTATGTCCTCCTTTTAAAAACTAAGGTGATTTCTCACCTTAGTTTCTTTACAAGTATATAGGCACCATATTCTGGTGTATGAATAGGTGGGATTAAATTAAATTGTTTTCCTAATTTATCTTTAAGGTGAGGAATAATAAAAGAATTTGCATGTTGAAATACACCGCCTATATAAGAGACGTTAATGGGAGATTTAAAATTTTTAGATAACAAGTTAATCAATTTATATATTTCTTCTGCAGCTTGTTTATATATTTTTAAAGCATTAGGATCTTTTTCTTTTGCTGCTAAACCATTAATATAAGCTAAAGCAGCAATTTTGGTACGATCATGATTTAAATGATCCATAAAAGTAATAATGTCATAATCATTTACTAAATGACATTCTCTTTTAATTAAATCATATAAAATTGTCTTTTCTAATCGACCATCTATTTCTTGACAAAAAACACTTAACATCTTTTTAGCAATCCAATAAGCACTTCCTTCATCACCTAATTGATAGCCCCAACCACCACAACGTTGTAATGCACCTTTCTTCAAAGAAAGCGCAATACTACCAGTTCCAGCAATAACGACTATTCCATCTTGACCATCAAGAGCACCTTCTATTGCTATTCTTACATCACTTTCTAAAACAAATGGTCTGTTTTCAAAGGCTTTTTCGCAAATTTCTTCTATTTCTTTTCTTATTTTTTTATCTTGTCCATATCCTGCTAAACCAATACCAATTTTTGAAATATGTTGTGGATCTAATTGTTCAATACCATCTTTTAATATTTCAATGCATTTTTGAGGTGTTTGACTTAAAATATGAACAGTTGGTAAAACAATTTCTTGACAAATATTCCCATTATCATCATAAGAAACCATCTTTGTTTTAGTTCCACCACCATCAATACCTATATACATAAATTTCACCTTTATCCTTCGATAGCTTCTTTTGCTTTTTCTTCTTCTAATAATTCCTTATCATACATTTTAAAGAATGGATAATATAGTACAACAGAGATGATAATTAAAATAATATTCAAAACTGCTGCTCTCCAATCTCCTCCACATGCAAGATAAGCACCAATTGGTCCAGGTAATGTCCATGGAGCAATTGTAACTGCACAATTAACAAGATGCATAGCTGTAGCAACCCAAGCAATTGTTGCTAAAACTAAAGGAATAATGATAAAAGGAATAAGTAACATTGGATTTAAAACAATAGGTGCCCCAAAAATCATTGGTTCATTGATATTAAAAATAGATGGTAATAATGTTGTTCTTCCTAAAGTTTTTCCATATTTAGATTTTGCTTTAAAACAGAATAAGATAGCTAATCCAAGTGTTGCTCCAGAACCTCCAATATGTACAAACCATTGTAGAAATGGTTCTACCCCTATATGTGTAGCAACACCACCAGCAGCTACTGCTGCTGTATTTTGATCTAATAAAATTAACCAAATTGGTCTAGCAAGAGAACTGACAATAGAATCTCCATGAATACCAAATGACCAGAAAAACATAATTAAGAATATAATAATTAATGTTGATGGTAATGTATCTGTCGCATTTACTAATGGTTTAATAAGTGTTCCTACAATACTATGAACATCAATACCTAGCCACATTGTAATTGTAGCCATACCTAAAATAATAATAATTGTTGGTGTTAAAGATTCAAAAGATCTTGCTACTGCTGGTGGAACAGCAGCAGGCATCGTAATTTTTATACCTTTTACTTGTGTAAATCTATAAATTTCAACTCCAATAAATGCAGATAAAATTCCAATAAACATACCTGCTGATCCTAAGTTTTCTGCAGGAATAACATATCCCGAAGGAAGTTGTTGTAAAAATGCATTTAATTCTGCATTTTTACCTGCTAATGCAGTAATTGAATCAGTCACATCTGGAATAGAGACAGGAACAATCGTTAATAAGAATGTTAACTCTGCCATAATTGCTCCACTTAATCCATCTAAATCATAAGATTTTGCAAGTGAATAGCCAATTCCAAAAACTGCATATAATGTCATAATATACATTGACATTCTATATGGTAATAAAATAGCTACTGCATTAGCTTTGATAAACTTCGCCAAAGCCCATGATTCAGGCATTTGATTATATGAAAATGCAACAACCATTAATAACGAACTTACAATAATAATTGGTAAAGTAGCAATGATCCCATCACGAATAGCACGTAAATGTCTTTGATTGGAAAGTTTTTCCAAAGGACCAGCAAATTTACCTTCAATAATGTTCGAGAACTTTTCAAACATATTTTTTCCTCCTATCTAATCATTAATATCATCACAAAAGCCATGATTGTAAATATACCTGCAACAATCCAAAAGCTTTTACACATTCCTTTTTTTCTTTCAATATAAAATTGTGAATAAGCAACAGATAAACCACATACAATTGAACTAATAATTGCATTAGGAAGGCGAAAATCAATATGTAAATAATGAAAACCATTTACACAAACAATTAAAGATAACATTGTAGCACCTAAAATCAACAATGCGCTTTTAAATCCGAACATTGGAATATCATAGTCTGTTACCCCAAACATATTTTTATATGTTTTATTTTTTTCATTTTTTACAACATATCTTTTCATTGCTTATTCCTCCTATAAAAAACTTCTAACTGTTAGGCTAATATTACCTTTATTCTTTTCAAGAGCTTCTTGACATTCTATTTCATCTTTACCCGTAAGACCCATTAAAATAGCAATCTTAACATTAAACTTGCTTTTATTTAATAGTCTTGTTGCTTCTGCTTCATCACAATCAACAGATTGACAAACAATAGAAACAGCTCTCATTTTTAATTTTTCATTTGTTGGTTGAACATCAACCATTAAGTTTCCAAATACTTTTCCTCTTTTAATCATCACTGAAGTTGAAATCATATTTAAAACCATCTTTTGTGCTGTCCCAGCTTTCATTCTTGTTGAGCCAGTGACAACTTCTGGTCCTACAACAACTTCAATAGGATAATTAGCGTACTTTGAAATCTCTCCATTTTGAACACAACACAATGAAATTGTAGAACAGCCAATTTTGCGCGCATATTGCAATCCTGCAATTACATAAGGTGTTCTTCCTGAAGCAGCAATTCCACAAACAATATCTTTGTCATTTAAATCTATTTTTTCTAAATCTATTTGTGCTAATTGCTTCGAATCCTCTGCACCTTCAACTGCTTGGGTAACAGCTTTAATCCCTCCAGCAATAATTCCTTGGATAAGAGTAAGTTCAACTCCATAAGTTGGTGGACATTCAGAGGCATCTAGTATTCCTAGCCTTCCAGAAGTTCCAGCACCTACATAAATTAATCTTCCACCTAAACACATTTTTTTATAGATACAATCAACCGCTTGAGCGATTTGTAATATGACGTCTTGTACTACAAATGCTACTTTTTGATCTTCATTATTAATTGTTTTTAAAATATCAATAGTTGACATTTCATCAATATGTAATGAATTTTGGTTTACTTTTTCTGTATCTAACTGATTTAATTTCATTAATATGGCCCCTCCTTCCAATATCATTATATTATTTTTGAAATATTATTTCAATAATAATTGATATATTTTAAAATATTATTTCTAAAATAAAAGATTCATTTTGAAATGAATCTACTTTTTAAGAATTGAAACATTATTTCTTGAATCAATCAAATTATCTTTATTTTTATCAAAGTTCTTTTTAAACACACCATAATACAATAAATCAGTAATTACAAAAGAAGAAATTCTTGATGAAACTGCTCCTATACGTAACTCCTTTTCCTCGCTTGGTACTCTAAGTGCAACCGTACTATTTTTTGATATAAGATTTTGATTAATTTGTGTAATTGAAATATACGAAATATTTTTTTCAACTAAGATTTTAGAAATATCTACCAATCCTGCCGTTGTTCCTGAATAACTGATGATCAATGCCGTATCATCCTTTGTCATACTTTGCGTAAATGTCATTTGAATATGTAAATCATTATTATAAATAACCTTTTTCCCAATTCTGATTAATTTTTGTTCAATATCATTAGCAATAACTGAAGAACCACCTACTCCAAATAGATAAATAGTAGATGCATTGCATAAAAGATTTATAGCATTTTCTAAATCACTAACATTAATCAATTGATATGTTTTCAATACCGTATTCATATTTAAACGACATCCTTTATCTACTAAAGATGTCATATCATCATTTTCATTAAAAATAATATCTACATCTAAATCATGTTGCTCATTTGAATGAGATTGAGCTAAATTCATCTTTAAATCACTAAATCCTTTACAACCTATTTTTTTAGAAAATCTAATAACTGCCGCAGCAGATGTATTTGTCTTTTCACCTAATATTTGTGCAGAATATTTTAAAACTTCGTTTTTATTTTCAAGAATATATTTTGCTATTAATTTTTCTGTCGATGTATAATTTTCTTTATTTTCTTTAATTCTTAATAAAATATTCACATAATCACTCCCTATATAGTTTCATTATATCAATCATTAATATGAAATTCTATTTAAAAAAAGAAAGCTTCAAAAAGCTTTCCTTAACTATCACAAAAGGAAAATATATGGATAATCTCATCAACAGTGATAGTACACATTTTATATGCATAATTATTCTATCATTTATAATTAAATAATTTTTATTTAAGAACATTTTGGTCTTTATTCTTTTTTTAGAATACTCTCTCTTGGATTATCTAAATGATATTCTTTTGCCCATTTTCTAAAATGTCTATTAATATATGAATTAAGTTGCACCATATCTCGTTTATTAAGATAAATATCAACCAATCCAAGAGGATCTTCTATTGGATAATCTTTAATTCTTTCCATCATTTGATAAACAACTTCATTATTCATAATTTGAAAAGAATATGTATCATGTTGTGTGACAACATCTAAATCTACATAATAATTCATATGAACAACTAATACTCTCATTAGACCTATTGAACTAGACATAGATAATTTAAAATATTTTATATCACTATAGTTTATTTTTGTTTGTTCATATTGAAGATAATCTTTATAAAAATATAAGCGATCATAAATCGTTCCATAATCTAAAACGTGATCAACTGCTATTTTAACTTTTCTTCTTTTAATATAATTATTAATTCTTTCATCTATATTTTCTAAATCAAGATGTTGTTTTTTAATCATATCTTTTTTATTTTCTAAAACATCTCTAATCGACTTCTTATCATTTATAATTTGTTTGATTTCTTCAATCGTGACATCCATTTCTCTTAATAATAAAATAAATTTAATTCTTGAAACATCCTCTTGGCTATAATTTCGATAATTATTGCTATCTCTTGCTGGTTTTACCAAACCTTCATTTTCATAATAAATCAATGTTTTCTTTGTTATTGATAACATTTCTTCTACTTCATGTGTTGTCATATTCATCACCTCTACCCTTATTAAACAGTATAACCTTAGGATATGGTCAAGTACTTTTTATAATAAAGACAAATATAAGATATACATATTTGAATAACTACCGTCTTTTAACATAAAACCTCCCGAAATCATGCCAACTTCTTTAAAACCTAAAGATTTAGATAATACTGATTTACGTGCTTATATAATAGCTAATGAATTGATTATTGATCAATTCAAATAAATCATTTCATTATTTAAACAACAAGAACGTCTACAAAATAGGTTAAGTTTTATTCACCAAAATTATTATAAAAGTATTTCTTTACAAGATATTGCTGAAAGTGGAAATATGAGCATAGCTCAATGTTATCGTTATTTTAAAATGATTGTTAAAATGTCTCCTTATGATTATTTAATTCACTATCGTTTATTAAAAAGTATTGATTATCTTTTAGATTCTACTTTCAATATTACTGAAATTTCTAAAAAAAATGATTTTCAAAATGTAAATCACTATATTTAAACATTTAAAAATACCAAAAAGAGCATAGAAAAAGGAATTTACAATAATGCGAATTCCTTTTCATTCTTTCATTTGACAATTTCCATCCAACATAAATAATCAGCAATTTTTACCTTCATCCCTTCTAGAATATGAACTCTTTGAAGAGGCGTCACTAAAGATTCTAATGTTCTCCAAAACACTTTTTCGCTCATTTCTTTATTATTTATATAGAATTTCATTTTGATTCCCTACCCTTTTTATATTTTTTATAAGACAACCAAAATTAATTTTAGCACAACACTCTTTTCAGTTCTATATTTCAAAAACATCTCTAAGTCGTATATGTCCATTACTTCTTTTTTCATTAATACATCCGAATATTTAATTTTTAAACAAGATTAGTATACCATGTTTGAAAAGTACAAACAAGAATACGAGAATTACATAATTCTTCAGTATTCTTGTTCTATATATTTATTGCTACAATTAGCAATCTTTTTTATATTTAGTTACTTTCGTCCTCTGAAGTATCATGAACTTTATATTCTTCTAAATACATACTGACTTCTTGATAATCAGTTGAATGTCTAGAACGACCTGTACATTGTCCATTTCGTCTATATATACTCATTACAGAATCTATATCTTCTATAGCTAAATCTTGTAAATGTTTCTTAAAAAAGTTCATGAAACCATCAGCATCATATAATGTCATTGAATAAAGTGGTTGTTGAACTATACTGTTATCTTTGAAAAATTCATATGGGGTTTTATTAGAACGTGGATAAAATAGTCTATAATATTTTATCCCATTTGGATTCAGTAAAATTTCGTTGCTGATATATTCAAACAATGACACATCTTCTTTGATTATATCCAATAAAATTGGAAAATTTAAAATAAGTTCTATTAAGGATTGTTTTCTTTCAGAAGAGTTTTCTAAATTTTCAATACTAATACTTAATAATTTTTTTCTAACATCTTCTTCTTTAAATAATCTTTCAAACCCATTTTTCCTTATATGATCTGTCATAGCGTAAACAAATGCAAATAATCCATAAGCATTTCTTTCCGCATCTTTATCAGTAGTAATAAATAATAATTTTAAAAATGTTTTATACGACATTTTTAGTGAATCATATGTCATACGTTCCAAATAGTTTTTGGTTATTTCATTTTTTATTCTATCATCTAAACCATTTTCTGAAATATCATCAATAGTCTGTGAATAATTTTCAACCTTATCTTGCACTAGAGAGAATAAATCCATAATAAATGGTGCTTTAACAGAAAGTATATTATCATACATTGAACATATTAACATTCTAGCTTGATAATCCTCTGGAACATATAATGTATTATCATTGACCTTCAAATGAGCACATTTGTGTCTACACTCTATTAAATAATTTACGTCCTCTGTAAATCGATTAAAATACAACTTACAATTTTTATTAAAGAATTCAATTATTTTCTTTTCGACTTCTAAATATTTTTCATTTTTTAAAATTAATTCATTAATTTCTGCTAATTTTTCCTCAGCCTTATTATTTCCCTCACTTGCCATAGTTTGTAATTTCATAAACAAATCATAAATAACAAATGAATATAACAAAACAATAGTTGCCCTATAATTTTTACTATAGTAACATTGTAAAATTTCTTCAAAATATTGTCGAAAACTCTTAAATCTCTTTCATCAAATAGCATATTTCTTCTCCTTTACATATTTTTAAATTAAAATAATTTGATATTATTTATTATTTTAATAATATCAAATATTACATTTTTCAACAAATTTTACTAAATAAACTTGTTTATATTATCATAACATTTATTTTAATTTACTCATAGTAAATTCACACTTTTGATTATCTATCATTTCTTTCATTGTACCACCTTCTTTCATAAAAAAAGATAGTAAGTCTTCTGATCTACTATCTTATCATTCATATTCACTTTTAAAAGCATTACACTATTTCAATCCAACATAAGTAATCGGCAATCTTCACTTTCATTCCATCCAAGATATGTACTCTTTGTATTGGACTTACTAATGATTCTAGTGTTCTCCAAAATACTTTTTCACTTAATTCTTTGTTGTTAATATAAAATTTCATTTGGTTTCCTGCTTTCTTTTAATGACATCCATTTTACCTCATCTCTGAAGTAAAAAATAGCGATTTTTAGGTAGTGACACCCTTTTATATGGGTGACATCCACGTAAATCGCTATTTTTTGATTCTTTAAAATATCTTAAAAAACGTTGATTTCATCGGTATTTTTTCGATGACATCCATTTTAACTCTTAATTTTGGTGGAGATGGCGGGAATCGAACCCGCGTCCAAAAGCAATTCCTCCAAAGCGTCTACAGTTTAGTCCATTGAATAATTTAACTTGGCTACAATCAACGAACAATTTTACACCAAGCGATTCTTTAAATTTTCGTGGTTAAAGTCAAGACTCCTTCAACCCTTATCCTAAAAGTTATAATACTAACAAATAGCTATAGGCTCACTAAATGTTAGCAGCTTTCATGTCTATGTCGACTAAGCGAAAGCGTAATTAGTTTGTCTGTTTCCAGTTATTTTTTGTTTGAGTTTAACGTACTCCAACGACTGCAGCTAAGGTCAAACATACCCCTGTCGAATCCAAGACATCCCCAGATTAGTAGTAATTTTTAAGAGACTTTTCGATATCTCTTTTTGCAGCTTTTTCTTTTAGATCATTACGTTTATCATAAAGTTTTTTACCTTTAGCAAGCGCAATTTCTAATTTAGCTTTAGATCCACTAAAATACATTTTAGTAGGTACGACAGTTAAGCCACCTTCTTTTAACTTATTAGTTATTTTAAGGATTTCTTTTTTATGAAGCAAGAGTTTTCTTGTTCTTCTTGCTTCATGATTAAAGATATTTCCATGATCATAAGGAGCGATATGCATGTTTTCTACATAAACTTCGTTATTTTTGATTCTTACAAAAGAATCTTTTAAATTCACATTACCTAAACGCACAGATTTAATTTCAGTTCCTTTTAATTCAATACCTGCTTCATAAGTATCTAACAAGAAATAATCATGATGTGCTTTTTTATTTTGAGAAATGATCTTCATACATATCACCACCTTTTCTATCTTCTTTTTCTTTTAAACTTTTGTTTTGGCTTTCTATCTCGTCGCTTATTTATTATAACAGTTTTTTTCTTCTTTTTGTTAGATTTCATACCAACAATTTGAAAATCTATTGTTTTTTCTCTTTTTGAAGCAGCTGAAACCTTAATTTTGACTTTATCAGACATCTTAAATCGTCTTCCAGTTCTTTTTCCAATTAATTGTAGATTTATGTCATCAAAATAATAGAAATCATCTACAAGATCTTCCATACGAATTAATCCTTCAATTGTATTTGGAAGTTCAACAAACATACCAAAGTTTGTAATTGAAGAAACAATTCCTTCAAAAGTTTCACCAATATGGTCTTCCATATATTCAGCCATCTTCATATCATCTACTTCACGTTCAATATCAATTGCTTTTCTTTCAAGCGAAGAAGCTTGATCAGCAACATTTTGCATAATAGAAGCAAAATGAAAAAGAGTTTCTTGATCTAATTTCTTTTTAAATAAATACGTACGTATCAAACGATGAACCATTAAATCAGGATAACGTCTAATTGGTGATGTAAAATGTGTATAATATTCATCCGCTAAACCAAAATGTCCTAAACATTGTTCATCATATCTTGCCTTTGCCATACAACGAAGAAGTAATGTAGAAATAATCACATGTTCATCTGTTCCTTTACTTGCTTCAACGATTTTACTTAATTCTTTAGAATGAATATCTTCTAACGAACCTTTTATTGTATAACCTAGAGTTCTAGAAATTGTAGAGAATTTTCTTAATTTATCTACCTTAGGATTTTCATGAACACGATAGATAAATGGTAAATCAAGCCATTTAAAATGTTTTGCAACTGTTTCATTAGCAACTAACATAAATGATTCAATAATACGGTCACTTTCTCCACGTTGTCTTAAAACAACATCTGTTGGTTTACCTTTTTCATCAACTAATACTTTAGCTTCATTTGTATCAAAATCGATTGCTCCACGATCTTCTCTTGTTTTTTGTAAAATTTCAGCAAGTTCTTTCATTAAGAAAAATAAATCACATACATGGCTATACTCTTCTTGTAGTTTTTCATCCCCTGCAAGTATTTTATTAACATTATTATAAGTCATTCTTTCAGTTGAATTAATAACTGATTCAACGATATCATGATCAATGACTTCCCCTTGAGGGGTAATTTCCATAAAACATGAAATTGCAAAACGATCCACATGAGGATTGAGTGAACAAATTCCATTAGATAATTTATGAGGAAGCATTGGAATAACACGATCCACTAAATAAATAGAAGTTCCTCTTGCAAGTGCTTCTTTATCTAATTCAGATCCTTCTTCTACATAATAAGAAACATCAGCAATATGTACCCCTAAATAATAATTTCCATTCTTTAATCTTCTTAAAGAAATTGCATCATCTAAGTCCTTGGCATCATCACCATCAATCGTAACAATCGTTTCATTTCTTAAATCAGTTCTTGTTTTAGCTTCTTCTTGATCAATTTCATTTTCAATTGATTCGATTTGTTCATAAACTTCTTTAGGAAATTCAACATGTGCTTCATGTTGAGAAACAACAGATAAAATATCAACCCCTGGATCTCCTACATGTCCTAAAATTTCTACGACATTTCCTTTTAAATAAGGTTTATACGTTTTAATTTCAACAACAACTTTATGTCCAGCTACTGCACCATGACTATGTGCATGATCTATATAAATAGGTTGTGTAAACTTTTGATCATCCGCATCAAAAACAAGTTCTCTTTTAGCGTTTTTCAACAGCCCAACAAGTCTTGTTTGTCCTCTTTCAATAACTTTAACAATTCTACCTTCTTGACGCGATCCTGTTTGATGCTTTTTAAGTTCAACCATGACTGTATCCATATTAAAAGCATCTTTTAAATCTCTTGAAGAAATAAAAATATCATCACTTTCTTCATCAATAATGACAAAACCAAAACCTCTTTTATTAATATGTAAAACACCTACAATATAATTAGAATTTTCTATTAATAAATATTCATTTTTATCATTTCTTACAATTTTACCCTCATCTTCTAATTGATTTAAAGCTTTAAGCAAAACTGTAAAACCTTCACTATTATTTAGATCTAATACATGTTGTAATTCATGAATTGATCTTTCTTTATCTTTTAATATATCCAAAATTCTTTCTTTCATCTTCTCACCTCCAAAAAAAATAGGACGCCTTGCGTCCTATTATTCATTAATTCATACGTAGTAGAATTGCGATCACGAAGAAGGCAATACTCAAAATCATTGTCATTCTAGACATTACTAAATCAACACCACGTTCTTTTTGTTCAGCAAAAAGATTTGAACTTTGACCAGTTAATGCATTAACAATATCATCTGATTTTCCACTTTGTAATAAACATAATATAATAAGAGCAACGGAAATAATAACCATAGCAACCTTTAAAATTGTTTCAAACATATTTTTAACCTCCTTCGATTAATTTAATACATTGCATAGCAAATATTATCATAAAATCCTCATAAACACAACATAATTTTAAAATAACTTATGCATTATCTAAACCACAAACATAATATCGATCATTTACTTTTACAACTGTTACATTAACAGTTGAATTAAACCCTTCAATTTCTTCATTAAATGTTAAAGAAATAAGAACATTATAGTAATCATTATCTTCTAATCCTGAAATTGTTACCTTTGAAGGTGAATAAGAAATAATATTATATTTTAAAACTTCTAATTCAGGATATTGATTTTTATAACTGTAAAATGAAGTTTGTGCATATTGACTAAAGTTTTCTACCATTTCTGGATACATATAATCAAGACCACCAATTTCATTTTTTTTCTTATCTACAAATGTATAATAATCACATACAAAATAAGCAGCTACTAATTGACATTCATCTTCTTCATTTTTATTTTTATAACTTACATCTAATCTTGCATAGATATTATTTAATAATTCACTTTCTCCTGATTTAACATAAGGAGATTGGACTGTTTCTGTTTTAAGAGGTAAAGGTGTATTTTTTAAAGACATTACATAACCTACTCCAACAATCATTAATAAACAAGCCATGGCAATAATCAAATGATCTCTCATTGCTTTTTGAGGTGTTCTTCTTTGACGATAACGTTCTAAAAATTTTATTTTAGGTAATTTATCAGAATCAATGAAAATGTTTATAATTGTAAGCAATGGTTTATATTTTCTTGATATCATATCTGTAACTTCAACAAATATTTCAAACATCATCATTAAAGTAATAAATAAAATAGTCCCTGCTGTTGGATTATAATAATATAAGTAAGATGATAATGAAAATAAAAATGTTACTAAATAAAGAACCAAAACACTTTTCCTTTGTCCTAAATTTAACTTAAACATCAAATTATGATGCAAATGTCCTCGATCAGCTTCACTAAATTTTTTATGATGAATTTTTCTTCTTAAAATAGCAATTAATGTATCCATAATAGGAACCATTAAAACAATAATAGGTGCTCCTAAAGTAAAGAAAGCAGAAGCATTATAACCAAATCCTAATAAAGAAATAACAGAAATCATAAAGCCAATATATAAAGCACCACAATCTCCCATAAAAACCTTAGCAGGATGAAAGTTAAAAAACAAAAATCCCATAATACTTCCTGCAAGAATAAGTGATAAAGATGCAATATCACTTCTTCCTGAAAGTAAGGATGTCATTGAAATTGTAACAAGTACAATAATTGAAATTCCCGCTGATAAACCATCTAGACCATCAATTAGATTGATTGCATTGGTAATACCTACTATCCAAAATAAAGTAACAACACCTGAAAGAAATGTCATTGCATCACTTGGAAAATAGCCAAATCCTTTAATATAAATTTCTCCATAAATAATCACAATAAACGCTGCAATGACTTCAAAAATCAATTTTACTTTAGGAGATAAATCATGACTATCATCATATAATCCCACCATAAAAATAATAAATCCTGCAACCATAATAGCATTTATTTGATGATCAGCTTTTAAAAATAACGCTGATCCAATGAGTGAACTTAAATAAATGGCATAGCCACCAATACGTGCTATTTCATGTTTATGAACTGTTCTTTTATTCATATGTGCAACAATTCCTAACTGATTTCCTGCTTTAATAACAAGTGGAATCATTAAAGCCGAAATAATCGTTGTTGCAACAAATGAAAGAATGACCGTAAGTGACATTTAGCCACCTCCTTTATGCCTATATTATTCATTATTTTTAAGTAAATTTCAACTTTTAAATGGTTCTATGACTTGTATTCAAGTAAAAACTTGTCTATACTAGTATATAAGGAGGAATGTGTTTATGCATAGTTTAGGAATCTCTGTTTATCCAGATAAAAGTGATATTAAAGAAGTCTATGATTATATGGAAACTGCTGCTAAATTAGGTTTTACTAGAATCTTTACTTGTTTTTTATCTATTCCAGATGATAAAAGAGAAAGTTATTTAAAAGAATTTAAAGGGTTCATGGATAAAGCTCATGAATTAGGATTTGTTGTTGCTGCTGATACAAATCCAGAAGTATTTAAATTGATTGGAGCTACTCCAAATAATTTAAAACCATTTGCTGATTTAGGATTAGATATTATTCGTTTGGATGGTAACTTTGGTACTCAAGGAGATATTGCTGTTACTAGAAATCCTTATGGTATCAAAATTGAATTTAATGCTAGTATGGATGCTGGTGTTGATTTATTAATTAAAAACGGTGGAAATAAAGATCAAATCATTATGTGTCATAACTTCTTCCCAGAAAGATACACTGGGTTAGATTTTGATTTATTCCAACAATTCAATAAACAATGGAAAGCTTTAAATCTTCATACAGCTGCCTTTGTTTCAAGTCATAATGATCCAACAATTGGTCCTTGGGAAGTATTCTGTGGTTTACCTACAGTAGAAATCATGAGACCTTTACCAATTGAAGTACAAGCAAGATATTTATTAGCTACTGGAGATGTTGATGATATTATCGTTGGTAACTATCCAGCTAGTACAGAAGAATTAGAAGCATTATCAAAAATCAATTTCCAAGCTTTAGAATTACGTGTTGAAGAAGTACCAGAAATTACTGATAATGAAAAATACATCATGTATGAATTCGCACCACACTGGGATAGATATGATCATTCATCATTCATGTTAAGATCAAGCTTCCCAAGACTTCAATTCAAAAACCAAGCAACTGTTCAAGATTCAGGATTTGGTGATAAAAAAGAAGCTAAAGAAGACAAATCTATTCCACATCATGATTGTGGTAAAAAAGTATTCACTCGTGGAGACATTTTAGTAGTTAATGATAACTTAGCTCATTATCGTGGAGAATTAGAAGTTGTCTTAACTGAAATTCCAAATGACGGTGAAAGAAACTTAATTGGTAAAATTAAAGATGAAGATTTAGGTTTATTAGATTTCATTAAACCAGGTCAACATTTCAAATTTATTAAATAATTGAAAAAGGGCTTTTGCCCTTTTTATTTTGTTTTATTTTCTTAACGACTTAAGATGAATTTATTAATCACATCTTGTTCTTGAACATTATTCCCTTTTAAAGAATACCAATTCTTATAATATTTATTAGAATTACATCTATTATTTAAAACCATCCCACTTGGATGTATGAAATAAGCAACGCCCTGTATTTTTTCATCTTTCATAACTCTCGTATAATCTTTTCTAGCAATATTTCCTACCAATAAAAAATAAGTTGGTTTATTTATTTCTTCAACTAATTCTTTTATATTCTTCATATTATCTATATCATTAGAAAGTTTACTATTTGTTAGTATAATAGAATATTTTCTATATAAATATTGTGCAAATTGTTGAGCATCAACATTATTTTCTCTTAAAAAACATAATACTTTAAGTCCATTGATATTATTTTTAAATAATAAATTAAAAATCATTTCCAATGAGTCTTGAATTTTTATCCAATTTGTTACTAGAAAAGCCACTGAGTTTCCTAATTTGTTATATGGATAAATAAAATGACTTACTTCAAATTTAACATCATTTAATTTAATCTTATAAGGTTGTTTCCCTATAATTACTTTCAATTCACTTGTATCACTATCTTTTAATTCAAATATTTCTTCAAACTTATTTTCCCAATCATAATACATGAAATACCTCTTATAGATTTATTCGTATTTTTATAATCAATCTATTGTTTTTAAATATTCTTCTAAACCATTTTCATCCACATGCCCAATAACTTCATCAGCTACTTCTTTTAATTGATCAACAGCATTTTTCATAGCAATTCCATGACCAACATATTTAATCATTTCTAAATCATTTAAGCCATCCCCAAAAGCATAACTATGATCTTTATCAATATTCAAATGTTCTAAAACTTTTTCCACACCAGTTGCTTTAGAAGTATCTAAAGCACATATTTCAAATGAATTAGCTGTTCCATGATGATCAAAATAAAATTTATCAGCAATATAATCAATGATTTTATCATGATCTTTTTTAGCACTTACTTCTATTTTTAAAGTACGATGCATTACTTCTTCTTTATCAAAATTTGTTATTAATTTTTCATGACGAATATCACAAATTTTAAAGAATTCAATAAAATCATGATAAGCAGGATCAATATAACAATCTGTTGCTGTTTCATAATTATATTCACAATCAATACTTTCTAACATTTTCATTAAACCAACCACTTTTTCATAGGGAATCCTATTTTCAAAAATAATTTCATGATTTAATTCCACATGTGCTCCATTACATAAGACAAAACCATCAAATCCAGCATCTATAATTTGTTTTGAAATAAACGCTATAGGTCTTCCCGAAGCAACAAAAAGATAATGACCTGCATCTTTTAATCTCTTAAGCTCTTTCTTTACTCCTTCTGGTATTTTTAATTCACTATTTAATAATGTTCCATCTATATCAAAAAATAATACTTTTTTCATCATTTTCACCTCAAACGGGATTGTATCATTTTTTATTATTCAATTTGTATAATTTCTATATAAGAAAAAAAACTGTTCAAAGAACAGTTTATTTCATATAGTGTAAGTTTTCTAACATCACACCGCATCCATTAGCAACACAATTTAATGCATCATCTGCTACGAATACAGGAACATTTAATTCAGATTCTAATAATCTATCTAAACCAGTTAATAAAGCTCCTCCACCTGTTAAGAAAATACCACGTGATACGATATCAGCAGCTAATTCTGGTGGTGTTTGTTCAAGAACGTGTTTTGTTTCTTTAACAATTGTTGCACAAGTTTCTCTAAGTGCTAATTCAGTTTCATTTGATGTAATAGTAATTGTATGTGGTAATCCAGTTACTAAATCTCTACCACGTACTTCAAAAGTTTTATCTGATGAACCTTTTACAGCAGAACCAATTTCTAATTTAATTTGTTCAGCAGTACGATCACCAATTAATAATTTATATTTATCTTTAACGAATTTAATAATGTCAGCATCCATAACGTCACCAGCAATTTTTAATGATGAACTTGTTACAATATCACCTAAAGATAATACAGCAATATCAGTAGTTCCTCCACCAATATCAATAACCATATTACCTGTTGGTTTATTAATTTCAAGACCAGCACCAATTGCTGCTACTTTTGGTTCTTCTTCAATAAATACCTTTTTAGCTCCACATCTTTCAGCAACATCTCTAATTGCTGATTTTTCAATTGAAGTAATGTTAGATGGACAACAAATCAAGATTGTTGGTCTAGCAAAAATTCCTTTTAAATTTAATTTATTAATAAAATGAGTTAATAAGATTTCAGTAATTCTAAAATCAGCAATAACTCCATCTTTTAATGGTCTAATTGCTTGAACCCTACCAGGAGTTTTACCTAACATATCTTTTGCTTCTTGTCCTACAGCTAATGGCTTTTTAGTTTCTTCATCTATTGACACTACTGAAGGTTCATTGACTACAATACCTTCACCTTTGACATAAATTAATATATTTGCAGTACCTAAATCGATACCAATTTCTTTTGATAATGCCATTATTTTTCCTCCTTGTATGTTTTTTCCTCAATATTGTATCACGATTTTATTGAATTACAAGGTAAAAAAACAAAAGACACTATTTTTTTTATAAATATAAATTTATCATGATGTTGTCTTAATTTTTTCAATTTTTTGACCAAAATATTTATTTGGATTTACTGTTTGATCATTTATCGAAACAATAAAATGTACATGCTTTTTAAGAGAAGATTGATACACATTATTTCCTGCCTTACCAATGAGATCCCCTTGTTTAACTTGGTCACCCTTTTCAACTTTAATATCATCTAAAGATTGATAAACTGTTTGAAGGCCCTTTTGATGCTCAATTGTCACGATCCACCCTAGTAAAGAATCATTTTCTTTTCTAACAACCGTTCCACTTGCACTTGCATAAACTTCGAAATCTTCATTATCTTTTGTATAATCTATTCCATCATTAGGTCGATAAACCCCTTCAAAATAAACTAAGGCATTTTCTAATTCTTCATCAGATAAAGAAGTATCATAAAATCCTTTACTTACTTTAACATCATCATTAACTGGTTTTTTTAAAACTTCACTTTCTTGATTATTTTTATCTTTAGTTTCTACTGAAACAACTGGAACATCCTCAAACGGTTTTAAATTTTTAACAATTTCTTGAATAACTCCAGCCCCTATTAAAAACAATAAAAGTGATGTCATAAAAATAAATGTCTTCTTATTCCTCTTCAATAATCCTTTCATGAATTTCACCTCTTAAGAAGTGTAACCATAAAATTATTCTTTATTCTTTGAAATCACTACTCCTTGATAATAATGTTTTAAAATAGCTTGATAATCATATCCTTCCTTTGCCATTCCTTGTGCTCCATATTGAGACATTCCAACACCATGACCACTTCCTTTAGTCACAAAAACATATGAATTTCCTTCTTCAATAATTTCAAAATCACTTGAAGCAAGTTGTAACTTTTCTCTTATTTCTCTACCACTATATTGTTTTTGATTAATTACAATTGTTTTTACACGTCCACTTGGATAACGTTTTAAACTATGATATTGAAATGAACCTCCAAAAAGAGAATTGAGCTGTGCTGAAGTATACTTTACTTTTCTTGTAAATTTAGGATCATACTGTTTATCCCAATGTGAATCTACAGAGATTAAATATGGTTGACTAGATCCTTGAAAATAGTTTTCTACATTTTCGCTTTTTCCATTACTGCTTGAATAAAAAAGTGCAGAAATACACTTACCCTGATAAGTTAAAATCTCACCTCTTGTTTCAACAATCGCCTTTTTAACCTTTTCTTTATACTCTTCATAATGGTCACTCCACGAAACTTTCATTTGTGCATCATCTAAATAAACCTGCGTATTGGTTGTATTATCTACACTTAATAAACGTGAATAAACAAAAGTACGACTTGCGACAACTTGAGCTTTAATAGCTTCTAATTCAAAGCTTGCTGGCATTTCACCTGCAACAACCCCTAATAGATAATCATCTAAAAGAATTTGTTGTGTTTGATTTCCAACTGTAACATTTACATAGACATCCTTTTTTTCTCCTTTATATAAAGAATCACTTTTTTTCAAAGGTTTATAAAGTAATAAAAGTGAAATTAAAATAAATAAAATAATAAATAATTTAAAAAAAATAGTTTTCATATTTTAATATATGAAAACTATAATCAAAAATGTATTGTTACAAAATCTAAAATAAAAGAAGCAAATAAATATCCTAAGGATACAGATGCTACAATATATAAACAATAAAACTGTCTTATCTTTCCTTTAATAATATATTTTTCATAATGAAAACAACTTAAACCATACATTGAAGATAAAATTGAAAATAAATAAACAATTAACTTTAATAACTGATATGACATATTTTTCTCCTCATATAACCCACTTACTTACATATAATAAATGGGGTGATTATTTTGACAAATCAAACTTTACAATATCTTATCTATAATCAACTATATTCAGCAAGCATGTATGAGCTATTAGCAAATCAAGCTCCTACAACAATATTAAAAACACAAATGAAACTCTATCAAGAAGAGACTCTTAACAATGCTTCATATCTTGATCGTTATTATCAAGAATTAAACACATCAAGTTATCATCCAATTGTTAAAGAACCAGTTGATCAAGGAAGCTTTAAAAAAAATATATATTGGATGTTAGAATATGAAGGATCTAGTACAAAAATATTTAGTGGTGAAAGTTTTAATGCGAATAATGATGAACAAATTAAAAATTTAACCTCTTATATTTCTTCTACTATTGATCAGAGAAATACTAAACTTACAAATATATATTTAAACATACTTGATGAAGAAATTGCTAAAAAATAAAAAACATCACCGAAGTGATGTAGTTTACAAATGGTGACTCGTACGGGATTCGAACCCGTGAATGCATGCGTGAAAGGCATGTGAGTTAACCGTTTCTCCAACGAGCCACATGGCGCTTGAAGTAGGACTCGAACCTACGACCGATCGGTTAACAGCCGATTGCTCTACCAACTGAGCTATTCAAGCCTATTCAATTAAATGGAGCGGGTGATGGGAATCGAACCCACGTAGTCAGCTTGGAAGGCTGAAGTTCTACCATTGAACTACACCCGCATTACTTAGTGCTCATTTATATTAGCACATTATTCAAGCGATTGCAAGAACTTTTTTAACTTTTTTATTTTTTTAATGGAGCGGGTGATGGGAATCGAACCCACGTAGTCAGCTTGGAAGGCTGAAGTTCTACCATTGAACTACACCCGCATTGAATGGTGCCCAGGGCCGGAGTCGAACCGGCACGGATTTTAAGGTCCGCAGGATTTTAAGTCCTGTGCGTCTACCAATTTCGCCACCTGGGCTTATTCAGTTAAATGGTGACCCGCAGGCGACTCGAACGCCTGACCCTCTGATTAAAAGTCAGATGCTCTACCAACTGAGCTAGCGGGTCATACCTTATGGCTGGGGTAGCTGGATTCGAACCAGCGCAATGACAGAGTCAAAGTCTGTTGCCTTACCGCTTGGCTATACCCCATTCATTAGATAGATGGTGGAGAGGAGTGGATTCGAACCACCGAACCAAAAGGAACTGAGTTACAGTCAGCCGCGTTTAGCCACTTCGCTACCTCTCCATCATGGTGCCGGCTAAAGGACTTGAACCCTCAACCTACTGATTACAAGTCAGTTGCTCTACCAATTGAGCTAAGCCGGCATCTTCTATAATTTATTTCAAACACTATTTAATGGTGGAGGCTAACGGGCTCGAACCGCTGACCCTCTGCTTGTAAGGCAGATGCTCTCCCAACTGAGCTAAGCCTCCTTGACTAGTGCCCACTTATAATAACATCTCTTACCCTATTCGTCAACAGTTTTTTACCAATTTTTTTATTTTTTTATAAATTTTATTTTTTTACCCATTCTATTTCCTTTTTTCACCTTTTTATTATATCATTATTTGTTATAATAGTATCGTAAATAAGCAAGATGCTATGGAGGATATAAAAATGAAAGTACTCGTTGCTGGTGGTGCTGGTTATATTGGTAGCCACATTTGTGTAGAGTTATTACAAGCAAATCATGAAGTCGTTGTAATTGATGATTTTTCTAACTCTAAACCAGAAGTTTTAGGATATATTAAAGATATCACAGGAAAAGAAGTTAAGTTTTATGAATTTAATATCTTAGATGAAAAGAAAACAGAACAAGTTTTTAAAGAAAATGATCTTGATGCTGTTATTCATTGTGCTGCTTTTAAAGCTGTAGGTGAATCTGTTGAAAAACCTATTGAATATTATACAAACAATTTAACAACAACTTTGATCGTTGCTAAAATGATGAAAAAATATCATGTCAACAATATTGTCTTTTCATCAAGTGCTACTGTTTATGGTGATCCTGAAGTTGTACCACTTACAGAAGATTGTAAATTAGGAGAAACAACTAATCCTTATGGAGCTAGTAAAGCGATGATGGAAAGAATTTTAACAGATGTTCAACATGCTTGTCCTGAAATGTCAGTGACATTATTACGTTATTTTAATCCAATTGGAGCTCATGAATCTGGATTACTTGGTGAAGATCCAAAAGGTATTCCTAACAATTTAATGCCATATATTATGAAAGTTGCTGCTGGAGAACTTCCTTGTTTAGGTGTTTTTGGTGATGATTATGATACACCTGATGGTACAGGTGTTCGTGACTATATTCATGTTGTTGACCTTGCTAAAGGTCATGTCTTAGCTATTGAAAAATATAGTAAACCAGGTTTACATATTTGTAACTTGGGAACTGGTCGTGGATATAGTGTTTTAGAACTTGTTCATGCCTTTGAAAGAGTAAATGGTGTTAAAGTCAAATATGAAATCAAACCTCGCCGTGCTGGTGATATTGCTACGTGCTATGCAGACCCTACAAGAGCTAAAGAAGAACTTGGTTGGGTAGCTACTAGAGGAATTGATGAAATGTGTAGAGACACATGGAATTTTGCTAAAACAAGAATGAAATAGCCTTAGGGCTATTTTTTTATTGTTTCTATAAGTAAAATTTGATATGATTATATGGTATAAAAGGAGGATCTTCTATGGGTTTTTTTAAAAAAATCGGGAAAGAAATAAGTGTTTTTGGACTTGTGCTTGTTGTTTTTATTGCATTATTTGCTTATAGACAAATAACACATGTTGAACTTACAACAATTTCCCAAGATAAATTAGAAGAAAAAATCAAAGATAAAGATAGTTTTGTTGTCGTTGTAGGTAGTGATAATGATAATACTACATTAAACTACAAAGATGTTTGTTTAAAATATTTAGAAAAAAATCATGGTGATAAAATTTACTATGTAAATTTAGCTAAAGAAAACAATGCTACAACATATATTCAAAAAACTTTTAAAACAGATGATGGATCAGTTCCTTCTACATTTGTTATGAAAAATGGAAAAGTAAAAATTCAAAAATCTGGTGCTTTATCATATTACAGAATTAGTGAATTATTCAAATAAAAAAGCGAACTCAACTGAGTTCGTTTTTTTATAACAGTTCTTTTATTTGTCCATTTTGAACATATACTCTTGGTACACGTTTAGAAATCAAACATAAAACTTCATATGAAATCGTATCTAAATCTTTAGCCATACTTTCAAGTGAAATATGTTCACCAAAAATTTCTACTTGATCTCCTATTTTCACATTTTCATCCACTCTGACCATCATTTGATCCATGCACACACGTCCAACAATTTCATAATATTTACCATTGATATAAACTTTACGTCCTTGATTTTTTCTAATAAAACCATCTGCATAACCAATAGGTAATGTTGCAATATATTCATCTTCTTTTGCAGTATAAGTTAAACCATACCCTACTTTATCTCCTGCAGGTATTTTTTTAATCATTGCTACTTTTGTATAAAGTGACATGACTTGTTTAAACTTTGTTTCTTCTTCACCATTTGGTGAACATCCATACATAGTAATCCCAAGTCTTCCCATATTAGATTTTTCATCACGATGATAAGTCATTGCTGCTGAGTTACAACAATGAATATATTTAAATTTACAATTACCTACCATTTCATAAAATAGACTTCTTTGTTTTTCAAATGCAACATCATCACCATCAGCTGTCGCAAAATGTGTAAAGATTCCTTCTACATTAAATTTATCAGGATTAACAAGTCTTAATAAAGTCGATAATTCTTCTTTAGACATTAAACCAATACGATGCATTCCAGTATCTAACTTGATATGCACTTTTAATGTTTGTCCTTCATCAATTAAATGATCTAATAATTTTAAATAAGCAACAGATACCATTGTTAGAGAAATATCATATTTAATAGCTAAATCAATATCTTCCTTACTTGTTGGAATAGCTCCTAAAATCAATATTCCCTTATCAATTCCTAATTCTCTTAATTCAATTGCCTCTTGAAGTGTTGCGACTGCAAACATTTCAATATAATCAATATCCTTTAAAAAACTAGCAACCTCTTTATATCCATGACCATAAGCATCCGCTTTAATAACAGCCATCAATGGTCTTTTAAATTCACTATGTGCCAATTCAACATTATATTTTAAATGGTCCAAATCTACAATTGCATACGTGTCACGCTTTAAATTCATAACGACACCTCCAAACAATAGTATAATCCAACCCATTTCATAATTCAATTTGAAATCTCTTTATTTTGTCGATGAAGTTTGCATACTTGTCATTACCGAAATCATTTCTTCTTTCGTTAAATCTTGTGAATATAAAGAACACATCATTCCATGATACATCATTGAGAGTTTTCCAGGTTGATAATAAGCAAATCCATCTATTAAATCAATAACTTCATCATTAGAAAACTGCATCACTTGTTGATTATTTACTTGTGTTTCAATCATTGTAAAACTTTTATCACCACTAAATTTAAGAATATGATTTTTATCTCCTTCTATTGAAGAAACTGTTTCACTTTCTAATTTAGCCCCTAATAAAGAAACAGGATATAATACATCACTACTAGCTGCTGTTTTAACATCTTTTTTTGCTTCTTTTAAGGCTTGGTTTTGATTAAAATGTTTGTTATTAAACTTTTTATTGCGATGAAATTCATTTACTTTACAAGTAACAATTTCTGTTTCATCTTGATCTAAACATAAAATAATTAATGGTTTAAGTTTTTTATCAAAAATCACTTCTTGTTTAATAATGCGAGAATCATTTGGATATTTTACTTTTGCTTCAACTTGATAACCTTTTTCAATCTTTTTTACCTTATTATTTTCTAAAATATTTAATAAGTAATGATAAATATAAGGTTTAGGACTATTTTCTGGCCAATCACTTTGAAACTTAAACATTTGATTAAGTGTTGGTGTTAAAACATAAACTCCTTTTTGATTTTTAATAATAATTTGTGATTGATTCAAACTTTTATCATAAAGTTCTACACGATAATATTTTTGTTTTTCTTTTTTTAAGTAATCTACTTTCACTTCATAGCTTTTAAGTTCATCATTTTGTGCCATTTCCATATCACAAACAAGTTGATAAGCATTCATACTTTTAGCTTCTTTCAACATTTCAGTTAATGAATTATTTTTGAATTTAAAAAAAACAATAATTCCTGTAGCACACATGACTAAAGCAATGATGACAATATATAATTTTTTCAAATCTATCCCTCCATTATAAAAGTATTCTTTATTTATTTTTATATGTATAAAATAAATAATTACGGATAGACTCTATTTAAGGAGGTTAAGAAAATGAATGCATTACAAAAAACAGCACTTGTCTTTACAGTGATTGGTGCTATTAATTGGGGCCTTATTGGTTTATTTAATTTTAATTTAGTAGATAGTTTATTTGGACAAAACAGTTTTTTATCAATGCTCATTTATATTGTTGTAGGAATAGCTGGACTCATTAATATTATGCTTTTCTTTACTGATTTAAATATAAAAGAGTAGCTTAGCTACTCTATTTCAAATGAGGACATATGTCCATCTTTAGTATCAATTTTAATACGATTTTTTACCATCTTTAACATCGGTATATCATGTAAAGAATCCGAATAGGCATAAGATAAGTCATAATCTATTTCTAGATTATGATTTTTTATCACTTCTTGGATTCTTTTTACCTTTTCTTCATTTTTACAGTTTTTACCAATCATTTGACTTGTATATTTACCATCTTTAATCACTGTTTTAGTACCTAAAATTTCATCTACTGGTAATTTACAAAAACGAAGATATGCTTCTACAGAAGCACTACATATATAAATGGTATATCCTTCTGCTTTTTTCTTTTTTAATTCTTCAATAACATTTAAATAATAACAAGGTTCTAATACTTCTTGATAAAACTTTTCAATTTCTTGATCAGACATCTTATCTAATGGATATAACCATGCTGATTTAGCTTTATTAAGTGGTTCTATCTTTAATAGATATAAAGCATAATGATAAACCACTTTTAATAATTTAAAAACAGATAGTGGATGTTTTTTTAAATAGTACTTTAAAAGTTTTCCACCAGAATCTCCATGAATTAAAGTATCATCAAAATCAAAAAATGCAAATTTAGTTAACACCTATGCAATCTCCAAAGCAACTTCCATCATTGCTGTGAAAGTTTTTTCTCTTTCTTCTGCTGTTGTTTCTTCATTTGTTACTAATGAATCTGAAACAGTTAATAAAGTTAATGCTTTTTTACCAGCATAAGCTGCATTTGCGAATAAAGCATATGATTCCATTTCAGTTGCTAAACATCCCATTTTAATCCATTTATCAGCTTTATTATCAGCATGATAGAAGATATCAGAAGATAAAATATTTCCTACATGGTAAGATAAGTTCTTTGCTTTTGCTCTTTCTACTGCTTTTTCTAATAAACCATAATCTGAAATAGCTGAATAAGTTCCAGGTACTTCAAATTGATGTGCATAATTAGAATCTGTACAAGCTCCTTGAACAATAATAATATCTCTTAAATGAACTTCTTCTTTAAAAGATCCACAAGATCCAATTCTAATAATATTTTCTACATCATAAAAGTTAAATAATTCATAACTATAAATACCAATACTTGGCATTCCCATACCTGAACCCATAATAGAAACTTCTTTTCCTTTATAAGTTCCAGTATATCCAAACATATTTCTTGTTGCATTAAATTGTTTAACATTTTCTAAATATGTTTCTGCTAAATATTTTGCACGTAAAGGATCTCCTGGCATTAAGACAGTTTTTGCGATATCTCCTTTATTAGCTTGATTATGTGGTGTTGCCATAACACTACCTCCTTTATATTCTCTTTCAAGTTTAACATATTCTTTTTCAATTGATAACAGATTTTAAGATTTTTGTACCTTTCCATCTTTTAAATAATAATAGGTTTCTATTTCAGCTGCTTCATTAAGCTTTTCTCCCTTAATAGCATTAACAAGATGTTTAACATAGTCATCTGCATTTCCTGCACCTAAAATAGCCATATATCCTTCTAAAAAGACCATTGGTCCATAACCATAATCATCTTCATTAAAATCAATAATTTGATCTATATGACTTTGATAACTTGCTTTCATTTCATCAAATGTTTTTTCATCATCCATATCATAAGCTTTTATTTTCATATGTGTTCCAAATTCTTTTTTAATAGCAGGAATAACATTCTTTTTAAAATATTGACAATTTGAACAATCTTTTAAATAAAAATAAGTCAAATGATAGGTTTCTTTCCATTCATTCTTTTGACAACCCACTAATGGGATTAATAATAAAATAATTAATAAAATTTTTTTTAATTTTTTCATGGTTTCACCTTTTCTATTTATAATGTTTTCTATTTGTTTTTCAATTATACATCAATTATTTTTGAATGAAAAGAAATGTGCTGAGAGATAAATAATATTAATAATAATACAT
>NZ_JBKYAR010000024.1:0-21020 GCF_047023275.1 Faecalibacillus sp.
CATATTTTATAAAATATAGAAATTCTCTTAAAAAAGTCTTAACTTAATGACATTGTGTGATAATCGCAACATTTTTTTATAAATTGTAAAATTATGTGATAAATTAAATATCTAAAGTAAGCGGTTACAAATAATGTATAATATATCCAAGGAGGAGATATTATGAAAAAAATATTTAAATTTGTTATGACGGTTGTTGTTTCTTTATGTTTATCATTTTCTTTTTCAATACCTGTTTTTGCTAGTGAAAGTAGCGAAACTGATATTATTAATGAAATGATTAGCTATTACAGTGCTTATCAAAGTACAGCAAAAACAGATATTCAAAGATTAGTTGAAAAATTAAAAGCTCTTAATTCAACTAAAGGGGAAGAATGGGAAAAAATCATGGAATATTGGGATTATGTCAATAGTGATATGAATGTCAATGTTGGTGTTTTACCAGATGGTTTACCTAATGATGATAGTTTATGCATTACTGTCTTAGGATTTGCTTTAAATGATGATGGAACAATGAAAGATGAGCTTGTAGGAAGATTACAAACTGCACTTGCAAGTGCACAAAAATATCCAAATGCCTATGTAGCTGTTACAGGTGGTGGAACTGCTAAAAATAATCCAGATGCAACTGAAGCAGATCAAATGGCAGCATGGATGATTGCAAATGGATTAGATGAAAATAGACTTATTGTTGAAAATAAATCTAAATCTACAGTTCAAAATGCTCAATTTACATATGCTATTTTAAGAGAAAAATATCCAACAATAAAATCATTAGCTATCGTTACAAGTGATTATCATGTTCAAAGAGGATGTTTATTATATTATTCTCAATTATTACTTTCAGCCTATGATGCAGGGGACAATTTATTAGATGTTATTAGTAATGCTGGTTACAAAGCAGGACATGAAGGCTATGAAAGTATTTCATTACAAGCTATGGGATTAAAACAAATTGCAGGTATTGCGGAAGCTAATAAAGAAGCTGTTAAAAAAGATGAAACAGTAACACCTACTACAGAAGATAATGTAACGAATAAAATAAATAATAATAAAAAATCTCAAAAAACAACAGCTGTAAAAACAGGAGATAGTACATCTATAGGTACTTATTCATTATTTGCATTTTTAAGTGTTTTACTAACAGTTATGTTAAAGAAATATAGGTTTGAATAAACATAATAAAAAAACGATTTGAAATAATACATCAAATCGTTTTTTTGTTTTAAATATGATCAATTATTTCATCTAAATCAATACCTAATTGAAACCCTAATGAAAAATAGTCATCAATTGTATTTTGGTAATCTTGACTAGAATAAGTTGATGAAACATTCAACATAGATTGATAAATTTTTAAAAATAAGTCTTCTAAAGATAAACGATTAGGAATTTCAGTATGATTTTTAATAGTATCAATTCTTAATTCATAACCAATAGACATTAACATTTTTAAACCGTCTAAATAATGTTCTAATAGTTCATCGTGATGAATAGCTTCTTCTTTTTCCCAAAAGATAAAACATCTTGAATCCTGACAAACTTCTCCTAAATCATGTAAGAAAGATAATGTTTTTTGCTTAAGTCGAGCGACATTTAAAATTTCATTTTTGTTTACTTGTAATTCTTTATTTACGTAAACTTGATACATTTTAGATAAATCATTCATAAAAATCACCTCGACTTTATTATACCACGAAATATGAACTAGGTTTGAATTTGACATCAAATATATCACTATATATAATATTCAAGATTTAAAGGAGGATGAAATTATGCAAAAAATTTGGATATGCGGTGCCAAAGGACAAATTGGGCAAGCAATCAATGAAATTATTGATAAGCTTGAATTTAAAGTTCTTGATACTGACATAGACGACTTGGATATTACAGATACAGATGAGGTTTTACGTTTTGGAGAAATGAATAGACCGGATATTATTATTAACTGTGCAGGACTTACAAATATAGAAGAATGTGAAAATGATATTTCTAAAGCTTATAAAGTTAATGCTTTAGGTGCTAGAAATTTATCTATTATTGCTAGAAAGTTAGAAGCTAAATTGGTTCATATTTCTACAGATGATGTTTTTGATGGGAAAAGTGATCAACCTTATAATGAGTTTGATGAAACAAGACCACAAACAGCTTATGGTAAATCTAAATTAGCTGGGGAACAATATGTTAAAGAATTTACTTATAAGCATTTTATTATTAGAAGTACATGGGTCTATGGTTTGGGAAATAATTTTATTAATGATTTATTAGAAAAAGTAAATAAAGGTGAAACTCTAGCAATTGCCTCTGATCAATTTGGATCACCTACAAGTGCTAAAGAACTTGCACGTTTTATTTTACATTTAATTGATACAAATGAATATGGAACATATCATGCAACAAATAAAGGGGTATGTAGTCGATATGAATTCGCTCATGAGATTTTAAAACTTACAGGAAAAGAAGCTCAAATGAAGGCAGTACCTACTCATTTATCTGATTTTTCTAAAGTTAGACCAGCTTATTGTGTCTTAGATAATTTTATTATGTCAATGACACCAGTTTATACTTTTCCTTCATGGAAAGAATCTTTAAAAGAATATTTTAAAGAAAGGGGTCTATATAATGAAAAATAAAAAGAAGTTAGGTTTAACAACTTTGATCTTTATAGCACTTATTGCTGGTGCGATTACAGGAATTATTATTAATTATTGTATTCCTAGTAATAAAATCGTTGATGATTTTATTGTTAGTGGTTTATTTTATGTTGTAGGACAAGGATTTATACGTTTAATGCGTATGTTAGTTGTACCACTTGTCTTTTGTTCAATTGTTTGTGGAAGTATGGCAGTAGGAGATACTAAAAAATTAGGAGCTGTAGGACTGAAAACAATGTTTTTTTATCTATGTACGACAGCACTTGCCGTTGTTGTTGCTTTATGTATCGCTAATGTTATTAATCCAGGTATTGGTTTAGATATGTCAGCAATTAAAATCACTTCAAAAGTAACAGAGTCAACACAAGCAACAAGTGTGACAGAAACATTGTTAAATATTATTCCAACAAATATTTTTGAATCACTTGCAAATGGAACAATGTTACAAATTATCTTGTTTGCGCTTATTTTAGGTGTTATTCTTGCAAATATGTCAGATCGTGTAGATATTGTTAAAAACTTCTTTAGTCAATTTAATGATATTATGATGGAAATGACAATGGCTGTTATGAAGTTAGCACCAATAGGTGTTTTCTGTTTGATTTCTAAAACATTTGCAGAAATAGGTTTTGATGTTTTTATTCCATTATTAAAATATATGTTCTGTGTATTACTTGCTTTAGGTGTTCAATGTTTTGGTGTTTATATGTCAATGTTAAAGATTTTTTCAGGATTAAATCCAATTATCTTTATTAAAAACTTTTTCCCAGTAATGGCTTTTGCCTTTTCAACATCAACATCCAATGCAACAATTCCAATGAATATTGATACTTTAGCTGAAAAAATGGGTGTTTCTAAAAAGATATCATCCTTTACAATTCCATTAGGTGCAACAATCAATATGGATGGAACATCCATCATGCAAGGTGTTGCGGTTGTCTTTACAGCTCAAGCCTTTGGAATTCATCTATCTATGATGGATTATGCTACAGTTATTGGAACAGCAACGCTTGCTTCAATAGGAACAGCAGGGGTACCAAGTGTTGGATTAATTACACTTACCATGGTCTTTAATTCCGTTGGTTTACCAGTAGAAGGAATTGCTTTAATTATGGGAATTGACCGTATCTTAGATATGACAAGAACAGCTGTTAATATTACTGGAGATGCCGTATGTACAACAGTTGTTGCTTCAATGAATAAAGCAGTTGATCGAGATATTTATTATGGTAGAAAATAATTAAAAATTAATTAAATGAACCAAATAGGTTAAACTAATCACTTATTTAGTTCATTTTTTTGTTATAAGTTATAAAGAGTTACATTACATGCGTTATTTCAAAAATTAAATTTAAATGATAAAATATATACATATATAATAAATATTTTGTAATTAATGAGGAAGGTGTTATTTATGAAAGGATCAGAATTAAGATTAATAGAATACATGGAAGGATCTAAAAAAAGATTTATTATTCCAGTATATCAACGTAATTACGATTGGAAAATTGAAAATTGCAAGCAGCTCTATGATGATCTTATTCAAGTAATAAAAAATAATAGTAAAACACATTTTTTTGGAAGTATAGTTTCAGTATATGAACCATCGGGAAGAAATACAGAATTTCTTATTATCGATGGGCAGCAGCGTTTAACAACAATGTCACTGCTTTTTTTGGCTATGTATAACCTTCTTGAAGAAAAAATAATAATTTCTGAGGATGAGTCTTTAAAAGATCAGATATATGAAGATTTTCTGGTAGATAAGTATCAACCTCAAGAAAAAAGAATGAAACTAAAGCCTATTAAAAATGATCAAAAAGCATTTAGTAAGCTTTTTAATAGTAAAGATGATTATATTAAAGATTCAAATTTAACGATAAATTATAGTTACTTTTACGAAAGAATTCAAAAACAAGAGATTACGATTGATGAACTTTTTGATGCAATTTGTCGCTTAGAAATTATTAATATTACATTAAATAATGAAGATAATCCACAGTTGATATTTGAAAGCTTAAACTCCACAGGGCTTGACTTAAGTGAAGGAGATAAAATTAGAAATTATATATTAATGGGTCTTCCAAAGCAAAAGCAAGATGAGTATTATGAAAAATATTGGAATTGTATAGAAAAATGTACTAAATATGATGTTAGTTCTTTTATTAGAGATTATCTTAGTGTTAAACAACTTGTTATACCCTCGCAAAAAAAAGTTTATATAAATTTCAAAAAATATGTTGAGGATTCTTCTTTAAAAATTATTGAAATATTAGAAGATTTACTTAGTTATGCAAAAAGATATAATATTTTGTTATGTGGGAAAACAAGTAGTAAAGAACTAAATTCTTGTATTAATAGACTAAATCGTTTGGAAACTACTGTAACGAGACCGTTTTTTCTAGAAGTATTAAGGCTTTATGATGAAAATCAAATAAATTTGAATGAAGTCGCAGAAGCATTTTCTATAACAGAAAGTTATTTATTTAGAAGAACAATATGTGATTTGCCTACAAACGCATTAAATAAAATATTTCTTTTACTTAATAGAGAAATTATGAGATATGATGGTACGGATAGTAATTACATAGAAAAACTAAAATTTGCTTTATTATCAAAAAAAGATAGAGCTAGATTTCCAAATGATGATGACTTTTCTTTAATGTTCACAGAAAAACCGATTTATCAAATGAATAGTAAAAATAAAATTTATATTTTAGAAAGATTAGAAAATTTTGGAACATTAGAAGATAAAGACATATATAGACATTATGATGAAGGAGAATATTCTATTGAACATATTATGCCACAACATCTTACACCTGCTTGGATTAAAGAATTAGGTGATAGCTATGAGGAAATTCATGATACTTGGCTTCATAGAATAGCTAATTTAACGTTAACAGCATATAATTCAAAGTACAGCAATAGTACGTTTGTAGAAAAAAAGACAATGAAGAATGGATTTGAAGATAGTGGGATTCGTCTAAATACATATGTTTCTAAAAAGGATAAATGGACATTAGCTGAATTACGAGATAGGAATGATTATTTGTTGAAAAGAGCGCTAGATATTTGGGTATTTCCATCAACAAATTATAAGCCGCAAGAAAAACAATTGGATTCTTATACATTAGACGATGAAGCATCTTTTTTAAGTGGTAGACAGATTGCTAAATTTGTATATAAAGGAACTGAACAACCGGTTGTAAGTTGGGTTGAAATGTATACGAAAGTTTTAAGAGCTTTATATTTAGAGGATAAAACGATTATTACCAAGATTGCATTATCAACAGATGATGAATTATCTATTCATTTTTCAACTAATAAAAGGATTTTTAAAAAATGTGATGAAATAGGGGATAATGTTTATGTGCAAACTAATACAAATACACAAAGTAAATTATCTGTTCTAAATAGATTGTATAAGTTATATGGTATGGATCCAACTGATTTAGTTTTTTATTTGCGAGATTCTAATGGTAAAGAAGATGAAAAAGGAACGAGATTTGAAATACGTCGAAGATATTGGGAGTATGCTTTAAAATTTATAAAAGAAGAAAATTTTGATAATAAATCTTTTGATAATGTAAATACTTCAAAGGAAAATTGGATAAATGGTACTTTTGGTATAGGTGGTTTTGCTATATGTTGTATTGCTAATTATGACTTTGCAAGAGTAGATGTATATTTTGGAAAGACTAATGCTAATGAAAATAAAATTGCATTTGATAATGTTATGTTACATAAATTAGAAATAGAATCAAATTTTGGTGTTAATTTAGAGTGGGATAGAGGAGATGACGTAAAAAGATCAATAATTTCGTATAGATTGGAAAATGTAAGTATTTATAATGAAAATGATTGGTTGCAAATAGCTAAATTTCATGCAAAATGGAGTAAGAAATTTATAGATGCTATTGTTCCTTATTTAAAATAGGAGAGAAATATTCTAATATTAAGGAATAATTTATAATGATAGACTCTTTATAAATTATTCCTTTTAATAAAATGATATGTTATAATAACTTTCGACAAGAGTTGATGAAAGTTAGGCGATAGAGTGTCAAAAGTAAATGATTTAAAACAAGAAAACGAAATAAAAATAAGAGAATGTCTTTATGATGGACAAATTTGGACAAAAAATGACTTAGCGTATAAAACAAGTCTTTCATTGGCGACAACTACTAATATTTTACAAGAAATGTTGAAAAGTCATGAAATTGAATATGTAAGTGATTCTAAGTCAACGGGTGGGAGAAAGTCTAAAGAATATCAGTTATATAAGGATTATAAGCATCTATTAAAAATAGTTTTAAAGAAGAATAAGGAGAGTTATGAATTTATTTTTGAAATTATAGATTTATATGATCAAATTGTTTATCAAAAAAATTATTCTTCTTTAAAAGGAACAGTTGATGAGTTTTTAAAGATGTTAAAAGATGTATTAAAGAAAGATCAAGAAATTGCTGTCATTTGTTTATCACTGCCAGGGGTTTGTGATCAAGGAATGATTGATTTGTGTGATTTTGAAGATTTTCAAAATAAAAACATATTAGAAATTTTAAAAAAAGAAATCAAACAAAAAATAATCATTGAAAATGATGTCAATTGTGCCAGCATTGGTTTTTATTATCAATATCCACACTATCAAAATAGTGCTTTGATTTATCAACCTGCGGTTGATTATGTAGGCTGTGGCATGATCATTCAAGGAAAACTTTATAATGGTTTTAGTCATTTTGCGGGAGAACTTCGATGTTTACCTTTTTATGATCATTTACAACAAAAGCGTTTATTAAAAGATGATCCTCAAGAATTATTAGAAAAACAGATTGCTACTTTATGTTGTGTCTTAAATCCAGAAGCTATTGGTATTTGTAGTGATGTTTTAAAAGACATACAAATATCTTTACCAACGATTCCTTTAAAACATCAACCTCAAATAATTAAAATTAATCAACTATATACATTGATTAAAGAAGGACTTTTTCAAATAGGAAAGAATCAAATGATAGGAGAGATGAATAATGAATAAAAGTTATATTGATTTACATATGCATAGTTTATACAGCGATGACGGAGAATTTACACCTACTCGACTTGTAGAAATGTGTCATGAAGCAGGGGTAAAAATTATGGCGATTGCTGATCATAATTGGGTTAAAGCCATTGATGAAGCCAAAAAGAAAGCAGAAGAATTAAAGATAAAATATATTCCTGCTATTGAAATTGATTGTACTTACAAAGGAATCAATTTACATGTTTTAGGTTATGGAATCGATTATACAAACCCAGCATTTAATCAATTGGGAGAAGATATTTTAAAACAAGAACTCAATTGTAGTTTAAAAAAATTAGAACTTACCAATCAATTAGGCTTTGATTTAAAAAAAGAACAATTAGATGCCGTAAGTAGTAATGGGGTTTATACTGGAGAAATGTTTGGTGAAGCTTTGTTAAAGGATGAAAGATATGTAGATCATGAACTTTTAAAACCTTATCGAAGCGGCGGAAGTCGTAGTGATAATCCCTATGTTAATTTCTATTGGGATTATTATGCTCAAGGGAAACCTTGTTATACAGAAGTTATTTTTCCTTCATTAGAAAAAACAATTCAATTAATTAATGATCATGGGGGAGTAGCTGTATTAGCGCATCCGGGAAATAATTTAAAAGGAAAGTTTGACATTTTTGATGAAATGGTAGAAAAAGGACTTCAAGGAGTTGAATGTTTTTCAAGCTATCATAGTCTTGAAACTAATGATTATTTTTATCAAAAAGCTAAAGAGCTTAATTTATTATTTACTTGTGGAAGTGATTTCCATGGTAAAACGAAACCCGCGATTCATTTAGGTGAAAATGGTTGTGTTTCACCAGATGAAATTAAAGAACTTTTAATTAAATACCAATTAATAAGAGGCTAATTTAGCCTCTTAAGTATTTTTTTAAGTTTTCTAATTGATTATAACAATCACTTACACCTAGGTCATACATTTGTTGAATGACTTCTTTGTCTTTTTCAAGTCGTCCAATAGGGATGAGTTGACTAGGTCTTAAAACAAAAATCTTCTTTTCTTTTTCTAATTTTGTAATTAAATCTAAAGACGCATTATAATTTAAATAACGATTATTTAAGGTTTCTACAAAATGAGGATATTGATGATAAAAGAGTTTATTAAGATGTTTATTGGATGGCTTTTTACAATAATCTAAAGGTCTTGTTAAAACGACAATGATTTTATCAACATCCATCTCTAACATTTTTTTAATAGGAATACTATCACTACAGCCACCATCTAAATATTCATGACCATTGACTTGGATGATATGAGATACAAAAGGCATTGAACCTGATGCTCTTAAATATTCAACTTGATCATAATTATCTAAAGTATCCAATAACTTATATTCTGCTTTTCCTGTTTGTAAATTTGTCACAACAGCATAAAAATCAACAGGAGATTCTTGATAACTTTGATAATCAATTGGATCTAAATCATCAATCAATTTTTCAAAACAAAATTCTTCATTCATGACGTTTCCTGTTTTTAAAAAAGAATAAATACCCATATAATCTTTATTTCCAGCGTAAGCTTTATTATATCTTAAAACACGTCCTATTTGTTTTGATTTATAATTCATTCCAAATAAAGCTCCTGCTGAAACACCAATAATTGTATCAACATCAATCTTTTCTTTTAAAAATGTATCAATGACTCCTGCTGTGTATAAACCACGCATAGCGCCACCTTCTAATACTAAACCAACTTTCATTTATATCACCGAGGGTATTATATCATAAAATTTGAACATCAAAGCAAAAAAGAAGATGTTTGAATAAAATATATATTTTGCGTATAATACGATTAGGTGATTAAAAATGGAAAAAGGCAAAATACGTATGCTCGCCAATTTAATAGAGCTAAATAAAATAGAAGTAAGACTTTCAAAAAAATATTATGGGGGAATTTCTCCAAAATTTTATTTGAGAGATTTAAATAAAGAAACACTTGTAGAAATTCCTGTTGCTGAAACATGTGAAGATGATATTTGTGTTAAATATTATTTTAAAAATGTTCATATTGATTTAACACATCATTATGAAATGGTAGATAATTATGGTTTAAGTGCTATTTTACAATATGTAAGACTTTCTGAATTGGATAATTTTGATGAATTATTTTATTATGATGGAAGATTAGGACCTCTTTATCAAAAAGAAAAGACTACTTTCAAAGTGTGGGCGCCTACAGCTTTAGAAGTCATGGTTAAAGTAGGAAATGAAGCTTATCAAATGGAAAGAAAAGAAAAAGGTGTTTTTGAAGTAACGGTCCAAGGAGATTTAGATAATCAAGAATATAATTATTTGATTCGTCATCATAAAAGTTTTCATGAAACATTAGATCCTTATGCTTATGCTTCTAATGCGAATAGTAATAGTAATATTGTTATTGATGTTGATAAAATCAATGAACCACTTTATTTAGAAAACTTACCACATATGAAAAGAAAAACAGAAGCGATCATTTATGAATTAAGTGTTCGTGATTTTACTATGTCTAAAACAATTAATGCAACACATCCAGGGACTTTTATGTCTTTAGTAGAAAGTGGTTTAGTTACACCACAAGGTAATAAAGCAGGGTTCGATTATCTTGTTGATTTAGGTGTCACTCATGTTCAAATCATGCCAATGTATGATTTTGCGACAGTAGATGAACTTCATCCTACAGTGATGTATAACTGGGGTTATGATCCAATTCAATACAACGTTCCTGAAGGAAGCTATGCTTTAGATCCTCAAGATGGTTATTCGCGTGTTAAAGAATGTCGCCATATGGTTTCAACACTTCATCAAAAAGGTTTAAGAGTGGTGATGGATGTTGTTTATAATCATATGTATGATTATTATACAAGTGCGTTTGAAAGAACAGTACCGGGGTATTATTTTAGAAAGAATCAATATGGAGAAATGTCTAATGGTTCTTGGTGTGGAAATGATTTAGAATCAAGACATCAAATGGTAAGACGATATATTAAAGATATGTGTTTGCGTTGGCAAAAACTTTATGGAGTAGATGGTTTTAGATTTGATTTAATGGGTATTATTGATATTGAAACCTTAAATCAAGTTTATGATCAAGCTTCAAAAATAGATGATAGTTTTATTATGTATGGTGAAGGATGGAATATGCCTACAGCTATGGATGATCATGAAAAAGGAATGCAAGATAATCATCGTAAGATGTTAAATATTGGCTTCTTTAATGATTATTATCGTGAAACTTTAAAGGGTGGTAGTGGAGATTCTGCTTTAAAGGATAAAGGTTATTTTGCTGGAAATATGTATAATTGTGAAATTGGTGGTGAATGTATGAAAAATACAAATCGCTACAGCTATGTTGATCAAAGTATTAATTATGTTGAATGTCATGATAATGCGACAACATTTGATAAATTTGCAATCAGTAATGGGGATGAACCACTTGAAACTCGTAAGAAAAGACAATTGATGTTGAATGTTGCGCTTATTTTATCACAAGGAATTCCTTTTATTCATTGTGGTCAAGAGTTCTATCGTAGTAAAGATGGACTTGGAAATACGTATAATACATTAGATCATATTAATGCAGTCAATTGGTCTTTAGTTGATGAAAATCAAGAGGATATTGAAACTCTTAAACAAATGATTCAACTTAGAAAAGAAAATGGTGGATTTAAGTATGAAACAATTCAAGAAGTAAATGAATATGTAAGTACAAATCATTTTGATTATCGTATTTTAAGATATTGTGTGAAACAAAATAAAGGAAAATATCAAGAGATTGTTGCATATTTTAATCCTTCGTATTATGATTTTGAAATAAATGATATGGATGAATATGAAGTGATTTATAATGATCATGAATCACGCACATATTTAGCTCCTATTTCGATGAAAATATTTGGATTAAAGAGGTAAAAAATGAAATTAATTATTGGTTTAGGTAATCCTGGAAAAGAATATGAAAATACAAGACATAATACAGGATTTATGGTATTAGATCGTTTAAGTGAAAAATTAAATATTGAAATGACACAAAGTAAATTTAAAGGGCTTTATGGAAAAAGTAAATATAAAGGTGAAGATGTGATTTTATTAAAACCACAAACTTATATGAATTTATCTGGAGAATCTGTTAGACAAGTTATGGATTTCTTTAAAATCAATCAAGAAGATATCTTAGTTATTTATGATGATTTAGATATGCCAGTAGGGAAGCTTCGTTTAAGACAAAGTGGTAGTGCTGGTGGTCATAATGGTATTAAAAATATTATCTTGCATACTGGAAGTCAAAATTTTAATCGTATTCGTGTAGGTATTGATCGTAGTAAATATATAAAAGTTGTTGATTATGTTTTATCACGTTTTACAAAAGATGAACAAGATGCTATCAATCAAGGGATTGAAAATGCCAGTGATGCAGTCATAGATTATTTGGATCATGGATTTAATCATGCAATGAATCGTTTTAATTAGAGGCACATATGAAAAAAATATTACATTTATTAAAAGATAATAAAGCATTCAATGCTTTATTAAATAAACAAAATATCGTTGTTAATTCTTCTAACAGCGAAGCGCTACTTATTGCTAGCGCATTTTTGACTTTAAAAAAAGATATGCTGATTGTTAAATCAAACCAATATGAAGCTAATCTTCTTTATAAACAAGTTTCTCAAATGATTGATGAAGCTCTTTATTTTCCTGTAGATGAATCTTATCGTATTGAAAGTTTAGCTGCTTCAGGAGAATTATTAGGACAAAGATTAGGAACGATGTATCAACTTACACGACCTGGTCCACATCTTTTGATTAGTCATGGTCATAGTGTGATGCGATATGTTCCAACTGTTGATGTTTTTAAGAAAAACTGTATGACTTTAAAAGTAGGAGATCATATTGATGTTTATGATTTACAAAGATTTTTAGTGCAAGCAGGTTATATGCATACAACGCGTGTTGATCAACCTTTCTATTTTTCTAAACGTGGGGGAGTCGTTGATATTTTTTCAATGCAATATGACCATCCTATTCGTATCGATTTCTTTGATGATGAAATTGATTATATTAAATTTTTTGATGAAAAAACACAAAGAACGATTGAAAAAGTAGATGAAATTGAAATTATTCCAGCTACCGATCTTCTTTATTTAGATCAAGAAGTAGGTTCAGTTGTTACACAAATCAAAGATTCTTTTGAAGAACAATATCAAAAGATGGATGATTTATTTAAAGATGATTTTGAAGAAAAAATCATGATCGATATTGAAAACTTAAAAGCACATGCTACAGATAGTAGTCAATATGCGTATTATCATCTCTTTAAAAATGTGACGAGTATTAAAGATTACTTAGATGATCCAGTTACTATTTTATGTCAAGAAGAAGATATTCATTTTCAAATCAAAAACTATATTTCAGAAAACTTCTATTATTATCAAGAATTAAGCCAAAGTGGTCGCTTTTTAAAAGATAATCAACTTTATCAAGACTTTGATAGCATTATTAAAGATAACTATCAAGCTATTAATACCTTTGCAACAAATAAAGATGATATTGTCTTTTTAAGCCACGATGTGATGTTTAATCGAGATGATGAAAAACGCGTCATTCAACAAATCAATGATTATTTAAAGAATAGTCAAATTTTAATTTCTTTAGAAAATAAACATCAACTTCAATTGATGGTTGAACTTTTTGATCGTCATGAAATGAAATATACACTTGTAGGAATTGATGAAGTAATTTATCCAGGTATTAATCTTTATGTAGGGAAACTTGCATCAGGATTAGAACTTATTGAAGAAAAAGTAGTTATTTTAACAGCCCATGAATTATTTGGAGAAGTCAATGTTTCTAAAACAAAATATTTTAGATTTAAAGATGCTAAAATATTACGTAACTTCCAAGAATTAAATGTTGGTGATTATGTTGTTCATGATAGCTATGGAATAGGGCAATATTTAGGAATTAAAACACTTGATGTTAAAGGATATCATAAAGATTATTTATATGTGGCTTATGCTGGAGATGATACGCTTTATATTCCAGTTGAACAATTTAAAATGATACGTAAATATGCAAGTGCTGATGGTAAAGTACCAATGATTCATGCTCTTGGAAGTAGTAAATGGACAAAGGCTAAACAAAAGGCTAAAAATAAAATTGATGATATTGCTGATCAATTAATAGAATTGTATGCTAAAAGAATGTCTTCACCAGGTTTTGCTTTTTCTAAAGATAATGAATTACAAATCGATTTTGAAAATCAATTTGGTTATGCTTTAACTGCTGATCAACAAAGAAGTGTTGATGAAATTAAATTGGATATGGAAAAACCTCAACCAATGGATCGTCTTTTATGTGGAGATGTTGGTTTTGGTAAAACTGAAGTGGCCTTACGTGGTGCTTTTAAAGCAATTTTAGATCATAAACAAGTAGCTTTTCTTTGTCCAACGACGATTTTATCAATGCAACATTTTAAAACAGCAACAGAACGTTTTAAAAATTTCCCTGTAGAAATTGCTTTATTAAATCGATTTACTTCTTCTAAAGAAAAGAAACGTATTTTAAAAGAAGTTAAAGAAGGTAAAATTGATTTATTAATAGGAACACATCGTATTTTATCAAAAGATGTCGAGTTTAATGATTTAGGTTTACTTGTTATCGATGAAGAACAACGTTTTGGTGTTAAACAAAAAGAAAAAATCAAAGAATACCGTGAAACGATCGATGTTCTTTCTCTTTCAGCCACACCAATTCCTCGTACTTTACAAATGTCTTTAATGGGAATTCGAGGATTATCGAAAATCGATACACCACCTAAAAATAGATTGCCTGTACAAACGTATGTTGTTGAAAAAAATAATACTTTAATTAAGCAAGTTATTGAAAGAGAACTTGCAAGAGATGGACAAGTTTTCTATCTTTATAACCGAACAGATCAAATTGCTAATGTAGCTTATAAAATTTCTTCTACTGTTCCTAATGCAAAAGTAGCTATAGGTCATGGACAAATGGATAAAAATGAACTAGAAGATGTTATGCTTCGTTTTATGAATAAAGAATTTAATGTTCTTATTTGTACAACAATTATTGAAACAGGAATTGATATTCCTAATGCCAATACAATGATTGTTGAAGATGCTGATAAATTTGGATTAGCTCAACTTTATCAAATTAGAGGACGTGTAGGTCGTAGTGAAAGAGGCGCTTATGCTTATCTTCTTTATAAAAAAGATAAGTCTATTCAAGATGATGCATTAAAGCGTTTAAAAGCGATTAAAGAATTTACTGAACTTGGTAGTGGTTATAAAATAGCCATGCGAGATTTATCAATTCGTGGTTCGGGAGATATTCTTGGTGGTAAACAAGCTGGATTTATTGATGATATTGGTTTTGAAATGTATATGAAAATCCTACAAGATGCCATCAATGTAAGAATGCATAAAGATGAAAAGCCTGAAGAAGAGGTTAAAAACTTAAATGTGAGTGTAGATGGTTATATTCCTGATGATTATGTAGAAAGTGATTATGAAAAACTTGAATTGTATCAAAGATTAGATAAAGCAAAAACAATGAGTGAACTTAATAGTTTAAAAGCTGAATTTGATGATTATTATGGAAATTTACCAGAAGCTATTTTAACATTAATTGAAAAAAGAAAACTTGAAATTCTTTCCCATTATTCTATTATTGAAGATATTAAAGATTCTGGTAAACAACTAGAAATTATTTTTTCACCTAATGCTTTTGAAACAATTTCTGGTGATAAATTGTTCTTGCTTGCTAATAGACTATTTACCAAACCAGCGTTTAAGTCTTTAGATAATAAAATTACGATTAAAATCAATAAACACGATCAATGGCTTAATCGTTTAAATGAATTTATTGAAACATTATCAAAACAATAAAATATCTTAAAGATTGTTTTCTATCCAATAGAAACAATCTTTTTTTAAAATTAGTTAGAACTTAAAAATATTATTACGATATTTAATGACTTACCATGTCTATATATGGTATGATAAAAAAGACTTACACAATTTATTAGTTAATTGACGTAAGCGGTAGAGTCTAAAGTTTATGAAAACTATATAAAATCATAGGTTTCAGGACTCAATGAACGATGTGAAATCATCCAAAAAGTTATAAAACTGAATATTTCGGAATTTTCTAAACCAACGGATTATAAAAGACAATAAAAAAAGCCTGAAAAAGGCGCAATGAGGGTATCGTCTCTAGGAACATATCTTAGAGAAATGATCAGTTGGCTGTATTTGTCGGATGATAATGATGTGATATTTCAATAAGTTTAAGCCATTGATCAGGCATAAGCATATCATTATCAAATAATCCTGTGACGGGTGTTTTAAATCCTAATGATGAATGTGGTCTTAGAAAGTTAAAAAAGCATACAAAAAGAATCATGTAGCTGTTGGCACCTTCGATTTTGTCATAACCATTAGTTCCATAATAATTCTGCTTATATGTACGATTGAGCCTTTCTTCAATCTGCTTGAAAGGTCTATATTTTTTAGATGTCTCATCTTTATTTTTAACACCGATGACTTGATGAAGATCAAACTTGATATCATTGATATCAAAAAAGACCTGAGTGGCATTATAGATGGGGTTGCCATCTGTAATAAGAGTAAGGTTTTCAGGAATATTACCATTGTAATGTTTCAAACAGTCATAGATGGATCTACAGGCACATTCAGTATCACGAGTTGGATAAATCGTATGGGATGTAATAATTTTGGAATGAGGATCTGACCAAAAGAAAACATACTGATTTTTACCCCTGACTTTGATGTAAGTTTCATCCCCTGCAAGAAGTGAACCAATCTTATAAGGATAATGATCAACCATATCTTTTACAAGAGATGATACACCATTGGCATAGTTGATGACGGTCTGGTGAGAAATACGCACACCATGAATTTGTTTCATGATGAGAGCAGTTTTTCTGGCACCAAGACCATAATTGACGTAATACGTCAAAATAAGACCAAGGACTTTATGATCAAAATGGATTCTGGAAATATTAAATCCTGTATTTAAAGACTGAGATACCTTTTTAAGAGATTTCATATCAAATTTGAATTCGCGATAGTGATATCTAAGACGATACTGATTACTGGAGGTAATAAGAGAATCCCTGTCATCACTGTCTAAAACTTCTTTATTATGTTTGTAATAGGAACAGTCCTGATTCATGCAGACGTAAACAAAATAGCCATTGCGATCATGATGTAAAACAAGCTTACGTTTGCAGTGAGGACAGTAGATACCAATCTCATCTTTGATAGTCGTTTTAACGGTAAAAGTATTCTTGCAAGCCTTGCATTGATATTGACCTTTGCCTTTATTATTGTCATAAATATATTCTTTAGGAGCACCACAATAAGGGCATACACCGTCAAATGCAAAAGATTCAGGATTTCTTCGCCTGATAGGACCAATATTCTTTTTGTTGATGATGTCTTCAAAAGAAAGCTGTTCAACCAGTTCATTTTTGAATAGAGGAGGTTCATCGACCTTGAAATCAGCATAGGGGATTTGGACATCTTTGTTTTTAGAAGATTTAAGATGAGAGATTTCTTTTTTTGTAACAGGATTGATATTGTCTTCAAAGAACCTGTTGAGCCAGTCAATATGTTTAGAGGCCTCATCAAGATGATAGATAAAATCAATATTGTTCAAATGATCAGAAATAGAGTCAGAAATCCTGTTTAAGATGTTCAGAGGCTGAAAATATTGAGAGAATTTAAAATTTTGTTTAGAAAAAGATTCAATAGAATCAATTAAATGTGTTATACTTTGCTGTTAAACCGCAGATTTAACACACCACACAACCGCAAATTATATTAACCATTAATTTATCATTTTGTATTAATGACCGCACACTATTCAATCTGTTCAATTATGAATATAATAAAAAGATGCACCTGTTACAGTACATCTCTACTATAATCTCTTTCTGAATAAACTGCTTTTATGGCGTAGGCAATCTTTAAACTCATATCCTCATCTTTTATCTTTTCACAGATTGCATTTGAATTCCAAAATATATCTGTTGGATGTGCCAGTTCCACATCTATATCATAATCTGTAATACAGATATTCCATTGTGACAACAGATGCTCCAGATAACATCTCAATTTTTGATTGTTCATTTCGATTTCAAATTCATAAAACGGTGTGATATGAAGATATGTGATTTCTCCAACAGTTTTTTCTCCATCCTTGTTTTTAAATATGTAATCCATAATCTATCCAAGCATCAGCTCTTTGCTTGCCTCCATAATAAGTTCGCTGTCAATTACTTCCTTGTTATAATGCATTGAAAGTATAAGACTTTTATTGATGAGCAGGTTCAATGTTCTTACTGATGTATTCATCAATGAATATAATGTATGATAACACTCATCTTTGAAAAGATCACTTCGGCAGTTTACTGACTGCAATCTCGAAATAACATAATTTTTGACTTCTTCTTCATTGAAACCTGTAAATGTATAATTCATATTGATACGCTGTCTGAATGGTTCCAGTGCTTTCAGACGCAGCGTTCTCAAAAATTCATTCTGTCCTACAAATATAAGTGTACAGTAATCTTTTGAGTCATAATCAAAATTCATAAGCATGATAAATTCCCTCAATACTTCTTTTCTTAAAAACTGTGCTTCATCAATCGCAATAATGACTTCCATTTTATTTTCTGATGTCAGTCTTTTGAGTTCATCCTGAATCTGATTGAACATCTGTGACTTTTTTGTTGTTTCTTCTAGACCAAGTGCATCATTGAGCATGCGGTAAAAATCAATAGCTGTAATAGTAGTCATACATATATAGATGACAACATAGCGATTTGGATTGAGTGCTTCCAGTGTTTTTCTGAGGCATGTTGTCTTGCCCATCCCTGGACTGCTTAAAAATACACCAATCCCTCTTGATCTGATAATAAATTCAAGTCTGTTAGTCATTTGATTAAAATCGTTGGATGTAAAAAGTGTTGAAACAGTTGCATCTTTAGTAAATGGATTTTTATCCATCCCATAATAAGTTGTCATTTCCATCAGTAAATGATCTCCTCTCTTCTTGTTTTTCCATTTTCAATTCGATCCGTTCTTTTTAAAGGAACTTTTTTCTTTTGGGCTATGTCATAAAGATAAGTTCCCTCAAAGGTTCTTGGATTATAACGAATAATGACTCTCATTCCTATATAGACAGATGGAACATCAAAAAGCTGATTATCCACCAATACGGTTGAATCGCCATTGACCTTTCTGGTTGTTTCATGAAGAAATACATCATCAAGCCATGGTACATAATCAACAGGTGATTTGTTTGCCAGTCTTGATACCTCAATATCCTTCATATCATACATATAACGTTCAAGAGGCGTATGATTGTCATTTTCATCTTCCTTCAATGATGAATGGATCGTTCTGTTATATTCATTGATCCATTTATTCAGATCATTGTTCAGCTGACCAAGAGAATGGTAGTCACTTCCGTTATGTACATCCATAAATCGCATCTTCATTGTATGAAAGAACCTTTCAATCAAAGCCTTTCCAGTTGGCGAATATGGAGGATTATAAATAATCTTGGTCCCAAGTCTGGCTTCTATTTCCTTTGTACTTTTATTTTTATAGCTGCTGCCGTTATCAAGAATAATGACCTTACTTCTCCCATATCTTAAAACGGCATCATGCCATACTTTTTGAAAATTGATGGCATTATCATTGAAAAAGAATTCAGCACCAACGATCATTCGAGAATGATTGTCGATGATGGCAATCAGATATGTTTTCCTGTAAATATTTTCTTCATCATAAATATAGAACGTATGGCAGGTATCTGCCTCATAGCCATCACATGAATGGGCAAATTCCCACGTTCTTCTTTCTCTGGTCAATGTTTCACCATTTCCATTTCTCAGGCCACTGTTTCTGATATAACGTTGTATCGTATCTACGGAACAGTCACCCTTGTTTAAAACACCATCTTCAATCATTTTTTCATAGATCATGACTCCTGTGATTTTAGGGTACTGATTAATGAGACTGGCAATATATTCTTTATGTTCTTCATCCAGCTTTCTTACTCTGCCAAGATCCAGTCGATCTTTGGGCATCAGCCCATCAAAACCATTTTTTCTGTATTTATAGAGCCACCATTTCATCGTCTGATCAGAAAACTTTCTTTTTGTACCATCAGGCCAGTCGATTTCACGTTTTGAAACGCGTTTAAAATAGGCACTTATCGAATCATCAGTAAAAGTTCGTGATACAACAGGTGCAATGAATGAAAACTTTATCTGACCAATAAGTTTTCTGAATTCATAACTGTCTGTATTTTGTCCGTTCATATATTTTCCTCCTCAATATTGAGTATAGTATGAGAAAAATACAGGAAACATTGCCAACTTATTTATTTGAAGAAAACAATAAAAAGATCAGGGACCGTGATTGAATAATTTGCGGTCATATTGAAAAAGAGTATGAAGACCGATATCAAAGAGATCATGTATGATATCATGAAAATCATATATCAGATGAATAAAAAAATGCATGTGGTATCTGTTTTTTAAGGAAGTAAAAATTCTAAGATAACAGTTGTATTTGAAAATCCACCTGTAGAGTGTGGAAATGGATATCTGAAAAATATCGCATATTTTCTCAACAGTAAAAGAAGTAAAAAATTTTGTGGAAAGGACTTTAAGAATAAAAAATAAAGAGAATGATGAATGTGGTATGAAAACAGAATTGGGAAGAACAGCATGAAAATGCCCATCATTTTTACAATATAAAACAGGTATCGTAATCATATCGTCATGAACAGTATTACGAAAATAAATATAATGACGGCTATAGCTTTTAAAATAGACAAGATTGGATGATTTACATGACAAGTCATTGTGGGTATGAACTGAAGAAAGATTGACGTAATTAAGACAGTAGGATTCAATCTTTTCAATTTGATCAGAAACAGGCTGATTGAAAAAACTGTAATTTTGTGAAGTAAAGGCATGCTTGATAATCAGTGAAAAATCTTGTATCATAATTCATGTATCATCAGTATCAACTGACGATTGAAAAGGAACAGTGTTAGAGGGGTAGGATACTTTAACGGGCTGTTTCTTTTCTTTTTCCTTTCGTAATTTTCATAATTAAATAGTACTATAAATACAAAATAAAAAACAGGTGGAGATTTTGCGTTTTATAACGGCATAATGTTCCATCTGTTTATTATTTTATTTTGCAGTTTTATTTTGTTTTTAGATGTATTCAGTTTGCGGTTTAACA
>NZ_JBKYAR010000024.1:21030-39054 GCF_047023275.1 Faecalibacillus sp.
ACTTTGCATGATGAAATATCCTTTCGTTAGATTATTGTTAGCGCAAAAAAGTATAACATAGGAATTTCATCTTTTTTAGTATAAAACGAAAAAAAGATGATTACTAAGATATACTCAGTAATCATTTTACTGTTTATATAGATAAATTGAGGGTAGTGTATTTACGCTATTTAATATAGATTTTTGACACTACCACGTAAGCAGAAAGGGAAGAAATATGAAAAAAATGAAAAGCAAAAAGTTGCTAGCAATCGCATTGACAGCAACAATGGTGGCACAGCCGTTAGGTGCACAGAGTGTATTTGCGTATGAAAATGCTATTTCTGCACAACAAGTTGTAAGCCAATCAACAACAATGCTACATGATGGAACAGCAATTATTCCATCGGATGCATCACTAGACCAAGTAAGAGAAATTCTAGGTAAAGCATTACTTACAAACCCAGATCAACAAAATTTACAAAGTCTAGAATGGGAGTATGAATGTGAAGGTAAAAGTAGTACAGGTGTGTTAAAAAATACCGCATGGGGAAGTATTGAAGGATTTACAAGTCAAACAGGAAATTGGGTAAAAACTGATTATACTCATCCATCTCTAGCCAAAAACAGTGATGGTAGCTACAAAATTCGTTTAAAAGGATCAACAGAAGAAGTTACACTTACTAAAGCTAAAAAATTAACTTCAGCTATTACTTTAAAAGATGATGCAACAGCTAATCTTGTTTACAATGATGATGGAAGTGTTAATTATGATGCAGTACGTTAAAATATTTTTGATGCCGTTGTAGATTCTACAACACTAGATTTAACATTAAATGATGTAACAATCGAATACTATGCAACAGCAACATCAGGAGCTGTTGGATCTCTTGGAAAAGCGTGGGCACCAGTTAATGGTGGTAAAATTAGTGGATTAACTTATCCAGGTATTCCAGTAGGTGAACAAAAAATTAGAGTTTCTTATGCTGGAAGTGATACATATTATTCAACAAGCGCAGAAGCAACTGTTAATATTGGTATCGGTAAAGAAGAATCAACAATTGAAGTCAATGAAGATGTTACTTTACCATTAGTTTATAATGATGACAATAATGTTGATTATGATGCATTACGTCAAAATATCTTTAATACAGTTGTTAAATCTACAACACCAGATTTAACAGTAAATGATGTTACAATCGAATATTATGCAACAGCAACAACAGGTTCACTTGGTGAATTTGGTCATGCATGGTCACCAATTGAAGGTGCAAAAATTAATGCATTAACTTATCCAGCAATGGGTGTTGGTTCTCAAAAAATTAAAATTTCTTATGCAGGAACAAATGCAACTTTACCAACAAGTGTAGAAACAACAGTTAATTTTACAATTGGTAAAGAAGAATCAAAAATTATCTTTAAAGAAAATCCATCAGTATCATTGGTTTATAATGATGATTTAACAGTTGATTATGCAGCTGTAGAAAAAGCTATCATGAAACAAGTAGTAGATACTGAAAATAGTTCTCCTAAAGGACTTACATTAGATGATGTAACAATTGAATACTATGCAACAGCAACAACAGGTTCGCTTGGTGAGCTAGGTCATGCATGGTCACCAATTGAAGGTGCTAAAATTAATGGATTAACTTATCCAGGTCTTCCAGAAGGTGAACAAGAAATTCGTGTTACTTATGCAGGTAACAAAGAAAATACTTCTGTACAAGCTAGTACTACTATTACAGTAGTTGGACGTAAACAATCTCAATTTAATGTAAAAGATCTTGCTGAAGGAGCTACTTCTTATGAAGTTCCAATGGCATTTAATGATGATCAAACATATGATTATGATGCAACTGCAAAAGCAATTTATCAAGCTGTTATTGCTTCTACTGATCCAGAAACTTTAACATATGATGATGTTACAGTTGAATATAATGCAGGAACTGATGTAATTAAAAATTGGCAACCTCTTGACTCATCAAATTGGACAACTACATTTACTAAATTTGGTCCAGGTGAATGGACAATTAGATTTTCTTGGGGTGGTAATAAAGAATATAAAGGTACAACTCAAGAAGTAAAAGTAAAAACAACAGATAATCGTATTGCAAGTAATGTTGTATGTAAAGAAGGAGCTTCTTTTACATATAATGTGGATGCAAATGTAATGAAACAAGCAATCTTTGATAATGTGATTGATTGGGAAAATAGTACCCTTCCTGCTAAAGATACTTTAACAGTTGATGATTTTACTTTCGAATATTATGGAAGTAATACTCTTGCTGGTGATATTGATGGTGGCGTAAAACAATGGGCTCCAATTGAAGGTGGTACAGTAACTCTTTTAACATATACACAAATGGGTGCTGGAGAACAAAAAATCCGTGTAACTTATAAAGGAAATGCAGGATATCGTCCATCAGCTACAACTGAAAGTACAGTAACTGTTAATAAAGCAAAAGTTAGTGTAAAAGTTAAATCTACAAATATTTATGCAGATGAAACATTACCAGAAGACTTTATTACAATGGATCCTGCTGACAAATTTGATGTTTATACAATTTATGGTGGATTAACAAGTAATGCAAATTTATCAATTTACATGAATCTTCCTGAAAAATATACAAATAGTGCAGTATTAAAATTATTAGATCCAATTGTTGAAAAACTTTATGGTAAAACATTCACTCAAATGATCAATGATGGTGTAACAGTTGGAGAATTAAGAGAATTATTTAGCACTCAAGAATTATTAGATCTTCTTGAAAAACTTCATATTGATACTGGAACATTTGGACAAATTTTAACAGTTATCAATAAATTACCATCTGTTGCAGATTCAGTTAGAATTTCTTTTGGTACACCAAATAGAGCTGGTCTTTATTCAGTAACAGCAGTAACTGATAATAAAAACTATGAAACTGGTGTAGGTGTAGGTGCACTTCTTGTTAAGATGCGTTCAAAAGGTGTAAAACTTAACTGGAACCAAAGATTTGTAGATGGAAAAATCACTGCAGAAGAAGCTAAAAGCTTTGACTTTAAAGCAACAATTTCTGTAAATGGTGATGTAACTGTTGCTCAAGACAATATTCATTACTTATATTCAGGATTTACAAGTAAATGGAAATTATACTCAAGTACAACAACTCCTCCTACAGAACCAGGAAGTTATGTAATGACAGTTGTAACACTTGGTGGAAACTATCAAGCAGCTCCAATTACTCGTGGATTTAAAATTACAAAATAATTTGTTGAATTAAAAAACTCTTCGATTTGAAGAGTTTTTTGCTTTTCTAAAACTATTTTACAGGAACATATTCTTTTTTTATAAATTCTTTACTATAACGATTGCTTGTTAAATCTTGGATTGTATCGAAGAAAGATAAGTCATCTATATATAAACGATAAGTAACTTGTTCATTATATTCTTTATTAAGACAATCAATATCATTAACTTTAAGTAAATGTTCAAATTTTTTGGTAAAACTATAATCAATGGAAACATCATAAACATCAATTAAGTGTTTTTCAACAATGTTTGCCTCTTTTAATGCTTCAGCCACTGCTTGAGTGTAAGCTCTCGTAAGTCCACCAGCTCCTAATTTAATGCCTCCAAAATATCTTGTAACAATAGCAATAATATTGCTTAATTCTTGTTTTTTTAAAACATTTAACATAGGAAGCCCCGCAGTACCTGATGGTTCTCCATCATCATTGGCTCTTTCTTTTGTACCTACAAGATAGGCAACACAGTTATGAGTTGCATCTTTATATTTTTCTTTATAGTAATCAATAGTTTCATTGATTTTTTCTTCATCATTTAAAGGAATGAGCGTACAAATAAATTCTGATTTTTTTATGATTAATGTGTGTTGAATTGTTTCTTCAATAGATTTCATTTTTTCACCTTCCGATTTTTATCATAACATAAAACTTTAAAAATAATCTATAATTTGTTATATTATATGAGGAAGAGGTGGAGAGTATGGAAAAAATTGCTATATTAGCGGATAGTGGGTGTCAAATTCCTGTAGGTTCAAGAGAAGATGAAGGAATATTTATTGCACCACTTACAATTACTATGGAAGGTAAAAGTTATTTAGATGATCTTGAAATTCATAGTATAGATGTTTTTAAACGTATGGAAAAAGACGATATTATGGTGATGACTTCTCAACCATCAACTGGTTCATTACAAGAAGCAGTTCAAAAAATTAAAGATCAAGGATATAGTCATGTTATTGGTCTACCAATAGCAACAGGACTTTCTTCTACAATGAATGGAATGAAGTTAGCTTGTGATATGTTAGATATGCCAGTAACATTAGTGGATACAAAAGGAACAGCAAGTAATCATAAGTATCTAATTGAAGTTGCAGCAAAACTTGCAAGTGAAGGAAAATCACCAGCAGAAATTAAAGATATTTTAGAAAAACTTGTTGAAGATTCAGCAACTATTATTATGGTACCTAATTTAGATCATCTAAAAAAAGGTGGTCGTATTACACCAGCTGTTGCTACTCTTGCTGGACTTTTAAAAATTGTACCTGTTATGAAATTAAATTATGATTTAGGTGGAAAAATTGATAGTTTTGCGAAAGTAAGAACAGTTAAGAAAGCAAATTTAAAAATTATTGAACATATGGTCAATGATTGTAAGGTTAATAATAAGGACTATGTTTTTGCAATTGAACATGTTTTAAGCGAAGGTTTAGCTTTAGAAATGAAACAAAAATTGATTGAACAAATTGGAGAATGTGAAATACTTGTAAGAGAATTACCAGCTGTTGTAGGAGCTCATATGGGTATTGGTGGAATTGGATATCAATACATTAGAAAATACGAAGGGTAATAAGGAGAAAAAGATGACACAAAGAGTAGATACGATAGAAACAGTTGTTGATGTTTTTAATATTGCAATGGATATACAAGAATTGTATTTAAAACAAGGACCTTTTAAACAGCTTTCAATGTCTGAAATGCATGTATTAGAAGCTGTTGATAAAGAATCAAGTCCTTCGATGTCAGCAGTAGCAAATCATTTAAATGTAACACTTGGGACATTAACTACAGCTGTTAAAAAAATTGTAGAAAAAGGTTTTCTTATTAAAGAAAAATCTACTCAAGATCAACGTATTTATTATTTAAGACTGACTGATCAAGGAAGAGAAGCTTTAAAAGTTCATGAACAATTTCATCATGAATTAGATTATATTTATAGAAATCGTATTCCTGATGAAAGAGTAGAATGGGTTTTTTCAACATTAAGTGATATTTATAAAGATCTCGTTGTTTATCGAAATGAATTATTAAGAAGAAAAGATCAAAATAAATAAAGTCAACGTTATAAGTCAATGTCATTAAGTTAAGACTTTTTTAAGAGAATTTCTATATTTTATAAAATATGGGGGTTCTTTTTTTTATCTATTGACATGACTTTGATTTTGTGCGGCTTATAATGAATATTCTTTATATTCATTATAAGCCCTTTTTAGTAGGTGTATTTTTCAAAGGAGGATATTATCTATGTCAAATAAAAATACTAAAATTGCCTACTATTCCCCAAAGTGGATTTCTCGTCGCTTGGATGATGTTATCGATTCTACTGTAGAGTCTATTGGATGTTTTTGTGTTGATCCGGTTTCTAATTTTACCAGAAGCCGTATTCTTACTCCCAAGACACTTATTAAATTTATTTTAGGTTTGCAGGCTCACTCTTTGCCAAGTGAAGTTTCTGATTATTTTACTTCTTCAGATACTGATATCCCATCAGTATCTGCTGTTTCACAACGCCGTGACCTGTTGTACCCTGAAATTTTTAAATCTATCAACAGAAGATTTCTTTCTTCCATTGATAATCTGTCCACATTGAATGGTTACTATATTCTTGCACAGGATGGTTCCGATATCAATCTGCCCTTTTTACAGGATGATACTCAAATCTCTTATGGTCAGGATTCTATTGTTTGTCAATATCATCTGAATGCCTTGTATGACTGTATCAATCATGTATTTTGGGAATCAAGAATTGATCTGCCAACCAAAAAAAGTGAAGTAAGCGCACTGATTGATTTTATCAATCACCGTAATTATCCTGAAAATTCAATTATTACAGCTGATAGAAACTATGAAAGTTACAATCTCATGGCTCATTGTATTGAAAGTAATCAAAAATTTGTATTCAGAGTTAAGGATATCGATACGAAAAAAGGAATTTTGACATCTCTATCCCTACCCGATGAAATATTTGATATTACTGTTACTCGTACGCTTACAAATGTACAAACAAATGAAGTCAAGAAAAATGAAAACAATCAATTTGTATTTGTTCCTTCAACTTCTGTTTTTGATTATCTCGATGCCTGTAATCGTTTCTATGATCTTAGTTTTAGAATCATAAGATTTAAAATAGCTGGTGATAAATATGAAACATTGGTTACCAATCTTGATGAAAATGAATTCAAATTAAGTGATTTCAAAGATCTTTACCATCTTAGATGGAATGAAGAAACGGCATTCTATTATCTCAAATACGCAGTTGGCATGCTTTATTTCCATTGTAAAAAAAGGCAGCATATACAGCAGGAAATATACGCATCAATTTTATTTTATAACTATGCAAATTTGATCATTCAAAATATAAAAAAGAAGATGGAGATTAAAAAGACAAAGTACATATACAACATCAATGTAAGATCAGCATTGACCAACATAAGAAACTATTTTCGTAATCAAATAAAAGAATCCATCCTGATCAGAAACATAAAAAAATATCTGACCCCATCAAGGCCAGATAGAAACGTTCAACGTTCTATAAAACGACAATCACCAAGAGCGTTAAATAATAGAACAAGTTGACAGAGTTATTCTAACATAATTTTTTCTAGATATCACAAATTTTTTTGAGCCTAGACACTGGTTCTTTTAAAGTGCGTCAAAAATAAGATAATAAACCAAATTATTTAGGATAAAACAAAAAGAACAGAACATAGAAATATGTCTGTCCTTAACTTAACATAAATAGAACTGTCTTTTGTACAATGCCACCTTAACTTAATGACATTGACGTTATAAGTTGACTTTTTTTGCTTTATAATGAATTAAAAGGTGATGAAAATGAAAATATTTACAATAACTTATTAAGGAAAGATTGATAAAAAAATAACAGTTGATGAATTAAATCAAACAATAGAAAAAGTATTTGAAATATTTAATAAAAAGATAACACATTATGCTATCAGTATTACAAATAAAAATACTGGCAAAGTAAAAAAATATAGAAAAGATAAAAGATTATTAGAAAGTATACAAAATAATCAATTAGAATATATAAGTTTTTTTGCTTTACCTCAAAACTATATAACTGTTTCTTTTGATTATTCTCTTTATATGTCTATAAATTATAAAAGAAAACATCTAACGATATTTATTGAAGAAAATTTAATAGAAAACTTAATTAACCATCTGACACATCTTTTGATTTAACTCCGTTATTCTCACTTTAAACCGAGGAGTATAATCTATCACTTCTTTAAAATATTATATACTTTTCTTAAAGAGGTGGATACTATGGCTAAAAATCAAAAACCAAAAAAGGATTCTTTAATTACTTTAACTAGAAAATATGCAAATAATCATGATGAATGTGTAAAATTCTTTTTTAAAATGAAATGGCCTGTTGGCTTTTACTGTGAAAAATGTGGATGTACACATTACTATTCCATTAAAAGAGGTGATGTCTTTCAATGTAAAGAATGTGGTCATCAACATTACTTACTTTCTAATACTATATTTCAAGATAATAAGCTAGATCTTTATAAATTGATTTTAGGAATGTATCTCTTTTTTACGGCAAATAAAGGTTTGTCTGCGATTGAATTAGCTAATGAATTAGAAATAAATTATAAAACAGCGCTATTACTTTGTAGAAAATGTAGGATTCTTATGTCCCAAAGTAACAGTGAAAAAATTCTGGACAGCTTTTTTTATGAAGCAGACGTTGCTTATATAGGCTCAAAAAGTAAAGAAGAACACAAACAAGGAGTTGCTACTGAACAGCAACCCTTTTTAGTAATGTTATCAACAGATAAAGAAAATAAATATCCAAAATTTTTAAAATTAATGCCAGTAGCTGTAGATAGTACAAATAATATTGTTAGATTCATCTCAAAAAAAGCAATACTTTCAAAAGAAAGAATACTAAACACTGATGGAAAAACAACTTTTTTAGGATTAACTGATAAAATAACATTAAAATCAGAAAAAATACTCTATGATGAAGAAAATCATAGATTGTATTGGCTTAATGTATTAATTGGTGATATAAAGAATAATATTACTGGTATATATCATGGAGTAACTAAACGTGACTTACCTTTGTTTTTGAATGAACAAGAATGGCGTTTCAACCATAGATATACTGGAAAGAACTTCATGAACAAAATACAGAAATATGTTTTGAAATCACATCCATGTCCTAAAAAAGCAATTATTACTGTACTCAATTTATCCGAACCATACTATGCACATGTGTCAGATGGTTAATTAAGATAGAAAATAAAAAAATAGAACTAGTAAAGGAAATATTAAGAAGTTATATGGCATTTCCTTATACAGAAGAAATATTTATGATGGATAAAGAAGAAACGCCTTTATTATATGTTGAAGAAATAAATCCTATGAGTAGTTTTAAAACATTAGAAATAATATCTAAAAAAATCATCTCTCTTTAGAATAATGAAAAAGAAGTATCATAGCCTATAATAGGTGATAGAATGCTTTGCATACAAAAAAATAGAATTTTAATTAAACATTATCAGTTGATTATAACTTTAGAGCCGACTATCTTTGAATGTAAAATAGATCAACAAATCATTTCTATTAAAGGAAAAAATATTGAAATACATTATTATAGTCAAGATGAAGTCATGCTATTAGGTGAGTTTATGTCGATTACTTTTTCATGAATTTAGGTTACGATTATATTGTCATTGAAACTTATGATATTCTTTCTTTTTTAAAACAAGCTAAAAGACATCAACTCACACTTTTTCATTTACATCAACTCGATGAGATGCACTATTCATTTTATGTGCCCATCTATCAAAGATATCTTACTTATTCTATGCATTTACCAATTCAAAAAAGTATAGGTTTACTTCATTATTTATTACTTATTTTTAAGTTTCCACAGCTTATCTTTACAATTGCTTTTACATTGACTTTATTTATTCTTCCTCAATATCTTTATGGCTATAAGATTCAAGGAACACTTCCAGCTGTTAATCAGGCTCTTCAAAAAGATCTTACTCATCTAATCCAGAGGGTTCATCCTCGATTATCCTATCAACAAATTAATCAACTTTATGATTCTTTAAAGAAAAAATATCAAAAACAAATCGATTATTTAAATATCTATCAAATAGGAAGTATTTTACATGTTGAATATACACCAGCAAGTCATAATCAAAAAACAGTTTTGAAATATCAAGATTATATTGCTAAAAAAGATGGTATCATTTATAAGTTAAATGTTGAGCAGGGAAATATTTTAGTAAAGGTCAATCAGTATGTAAAAAAAGGAGATATTTTGATTTCACATCAAATAGAAGATACTTCTAAAAAGATAAAAATGATTCCTACTAAAGGAAGAGTTGAGGCTTATACGTATTATTATATAGAAGCCTCTTCTTCAAATGTTAAAGATAAAGATGCTTTTGCTTATTTGCTTTTTAAAATAAGGAGTCAATTACCAAAGGATGTAAAAATTGACAGGGAAAAAGTACTATCATATGATATAATAGAGAAGAAATATGTATTAAAAATGCAATATGTCTTTATAGAAAATATTGCAATTAGGGAGGATTCATGAAAGAAATTATTAAGTTAGAAGCTTATAACATTGAACAACTTGTTAATTTATCTGGAGTCAAAGATGAAAATTTAGAAGTTTTAGAAGATCATTTTCAAGTTGAAATTTCTTTAAGAGGAGATGAAATGTCAATTGTTGGTGATCAACAACAAATTGAAAAAACAAAGAAAGTAATTTATTCTTTACTAAAATTAATTGTTTCAGGAGTTTCTATTTCTAGAAGAGATGTCATTTATGCTCAAAAACTTGTTGAAAAAGATAAATTAGATCAGCTATCTGAACTTTACCATATAAAAATTGCTAGAACTTATAATGGAAAACTGATTTATCCTAAAACATTAGGACAAAAAAGCTATTATTATGCTTTAAAAAATAATGATGTAGTTTTTGGAATAGGTCCAGCAGGGACAGGTAAAACTTATTTAGCAGTTGTTTTTGCAGTAGCAGCTTTAAAAAATAATGAAGTTAAAAAAATTATTTTAACAAGACCAGCAGTTGAAGCAGGAGAAAATTTAGGATTTTTACCAGGTGATTTAAAAGAAAAAGTAGACCCTTATTTACGTCCTTTATATGATGCTTTATATGATATGTTAGGTGTTGAACAAACTGAAAAGCTTATGGAAAAAGGTGTTATTGAAATTGCACCACTTGCTTATATGAGAGGTCGTACTTTAGAAGATGCTTATGTTATTTTAGATGAAGCACAAAATACAACAGATAATCAAATGAAAATGTTTTTAACACGTTTAGGATTTAGATCAAAAATGATTGTAACAGGAGACGTTTCACAAATCGATTTACCACGAAATACAACTTCTGGACTTATTCGTGCATTAGATATTTTAGAAGGGGTCAAAGGAATTTCATTTATTCGTTTATCAGCTATGGATGTTGTAAGACACCCAGTTGTACAAAGAATAATTGAAAGATATGATGGGAATAATGAATAAAATATTATTAATTGAAGATGATATGTCTATCAATAAAATACTTGCCTATGAACTTAAAAAGAAAGGTTATAGTGTAGAGAGTTTATATGATGGTAAAGAAGCAGTTTTTAAGATTTTAGAAAATGATTATGATCTTGTTTTAATTGATTGGATGCTTCCTTATAAAGATGGTGTATCTATTATTAAAGAAGTAAGACAAAATGATTATGTTAAACCACTTATTTTATTAACAGCGCGTAGTGAACAAGAAGATATTATTAAAGGATTAGAAGCAGGGGCGGATGATTATTTAACGAAACCATTTCAATCAGCTGTTTTAATAGCGAGAATAGAAGCACATTTAAGAAGACATCATAAACATTTCTTAGATGAAATTAAATTTGAAAATGTTATTTTGAATACAAAAAATCGAGAAGTAACTATTGATGATCAGCTTATTGTTCTTACAAAAGTGGAATATGATTTGTTAAAGATGTTTATGGAACATCCTCAAGAAGCTGTTTCTAGAGAAACTTTATTACAATCTATATGGGGCTTTCAATATGATGGAGATACGCGAATTGTAGATGTTCATGTATTTAAATTAAAAGGGAAATTAAAAGAAAGTAAACTTTCTTTTAAATCTGTAAGGGGAGTTGGATATAAGTTGGTGAAAAAGGATGACTAAAAGTTATTTGAAAGTTTTATTGATGGGATTTGTTGCAGTATTACTTTGTTATTTTAATAGAGCTTATAGTCTTTATATTATGTTTCTTTATATCTTTATTTGTGCTATCAATGCTTATCAATTAGAAAGACATTATCAACGTATGGGACGTTTTTTTCAAAGAGAAAAAGATAATGAATTAAAAGAAGTAGAGATTGAAAATAAATATCATGAAAAGATATTAAGTCAATTGATTCGATCAATGAATTTACCAATGTTATTTATTGATAAAGAGGGGAAAATAGCTTTTACTAATCAAAGTTTTAGAAAAGGTTTTGAAATACCTCATTTAAAGGGAAGATATTATAAAGATATCTTTATGGGTGAAATGCTTAATTTGGTTGATCAATGTTATGTTTTTGAAAGACCGTTATCGTCAGTTGTTAAAATACAATCTAGATATTATCAAGTAGAGTCATCTCCTGTTTTTTCTGATAAAGAACATCTTATTTTTGATGGAACAATTGTTTTATTTACAGATGTTTCTAAAATGAAAGAAATTGAAGATATGCAAAAACAATTTTTATCAGATGTTTCTCATGAACTTAAAACACCGATGTCAGCAATTATTGGAAGTGTAGAAATCTTGAAAAGAGATGGCTTAGAATCACCAGAAATTTTTCAAGAATTTATGGATATTTTATTAAAAGAAAGTTATCATATGCAAAATATCATTAATGATATTTTAGAATTATCACGTTTAGATCAAACAAGAGTTAAATTGGATTTTAAGGAATTAAATGTCAAAGCGGTTGTTAAAGAAAGTATTGATTTATTTGAGCCTATGGCTAAAGAAAAACATCTTTCTTTGATTTATCATAATAAAATAAATCAACCAATTATTTTAGATTATGCGACGGTTAAAACAATTTTAAGTAATTTTATTTCTAATGCTATTAAGTATTCTAATGAAGGCATCATTACAATTAAAACAAAAAAAGAAAATAATACTTTTATTTTAAGTGTACAAGATGAAGGAATGGGAATACCTAAAAATAAGCTAAATTATATTTATGATCGTTTTTATCAAGTTGATAAATCAAGAAGTTCTAAAATATCAACAGGACTAGGATTAAGTATTGTTAAAAAAATAGTAGAACTGAATCAAGGAACAATTGATGTTGAAAGTACTTTAGGGATAGGTTCGACTTTTACTGTCAGATTGCCTATAAATCCCAAAGTTTCCCACAATGAGGATATAATTTAGACATAATTATTTTCTATGATAATAGCATCAAGGAGGAAGTATTATGAACGAAGATAATAATAATTTTATTTTAGTTGATGAAGATAAACCTAAAGAAAAGAAATGGAAAAAAGTAGTAAAGATTTTATTAGTTGTAGCAATTGTTTGTTCCTTTGCGATGAATGGCTATGTTTTTTATAATATGATGACATCATCGAGTGATAGTACAACATCTGTAACGAATAAAGGAACAGTTAAACAAGTAAATTATGATGTTAAAACAGATACTACAAGTGTTGTCGAAAAAGTCAGTGACAGTGTTGTAGGAGTAGTTGTTTACCAAAATACAACAAATAATGTATTTGGATTTGGTGATAATTCAAACTCTTCTAGTGAAACACAATCTGGAAGTGGTAGTGGGGTCGTTTATGATCAAACTGGTAAATATACTTATATTATTACTAATCACCATGTTATTGATGGAGCTAATAAAGTACAAGTTGTTTTCTCAAATGGTGAATATGTCGATGCTGAAGTTGTAGGTAGTGATGAATATAGTGATGTTGCTATTTTACGTTGCCAACCAAATTTTGATGTCAGTGTTATTGATTTAGGAGATTCTGATTTATTAGATAAAGGAGAAACAGTACTTGCTATTGGTTCACCTTTAGGAATTCAATATTCAGGAACTGTTACTCAAGGTATTGTTTCAGCAACAGATCGTACAGTTTCTGTTGATTTAAATGATGATAATGTTGATGATTGGGATATGAATGTTATCCAAACAGATGCGGCTATCAACCCAGGTAATAGTGGGGGAGCTCTTGTTAATATGAAGGGTGAACTTGTTGGTATTACAAATATGAAATTCTCGGATGAAAGTGTAGAAGGTATGGGATTTGCAATTCCTATTAATGATGTTATTACAGTTGCTGAACAAATTAGAACAAATGGTAAAGTATCACATCCTGTTATTGGTATTTCAGGTGTTTCATTAAATGATTATTCTTCATATGAACTTCAAAGATATGGTGTTAAAGTATCTGTTGATGAAGGGATCTATGTTGTAAAACTTACAAGTGATGGAGCTGCAAGTAAAGCTGGAATTCAACAAGGTGATGTTATTGTTAAATTAGATGGTAAAGATATTACTACTTATAAATCATTCTTAACAGCACTTTACTCACATAAAGCAGGAGATAAAGTAAAAGTTGTTGTTAATCGTAGTGGTAGTGAAAAAACAATTGAAGTCACACTTCAAGAAAAATAGATATTGCTTAACGCAATATCTTTTTTTATAATAAATGTAGAATGATTGAAAGAGGAATTATATGAAAATAGGTATTTTTGATTCAGGAATAGGTGGCTTATCAGTGTTGTATGAAGCAATGCAACTTTTGCCTCATGAACAATTTATATATTATGCTGATGAAAAGCATGTTCCTTATGGGGAAAAAACAAGAGAAGAAATCATCGGTTATGTAGATGAAATCATTCAGTTTATGATTGAACATGACTGTAAGGCAATTGTTATTGCTTGCAATACAGCAACAAGTGCAGCAGTTGCATTGATGAGAAAGAAGTATGATATTCCTATTATTGGAATGGAACCTGCAGTCAAAAAAGCAGTTGATTTATATGGAAATCAAAAGGTGTTGGTTTGTGCTACACCGATTACAGTTAAAGGTAAAAAGATGTTAGATTTGGTAGAAAGAGTTGATAAAGATCATTTAGTTGATTTGGTTGCTTTACCAAAGCTTGTACGTTTTGCTGAAAAGCAAGAATTTAATAGTAATGATGTATTAGCCTATTTAAAAGATGAACTTTCAAAATTTCATTTTGAAGATTATGGTTCACTTGTTTTAGGATGTACACATTTTAATTATTTTAAAGATAGTTTTCATCAATTGTTACCTCATGTACATTTATTGGATGGTAATAGAGGAACTATTAATTATTTAATGAAAAATATTGAATTAGAGAATTTAGAAAGTTCTGTTGAATATTATTATTCTGCTAAAAGAGTATGTGGAGAAGAATTAAAACGTATTGAACGTTATTTGGAACGTTTAAAAAATATGAAAGATATAGGTAAATAAAATGATAAAAGCAATTTTTTTTGATATTGATGGAACATTAGTAAGTTTTAAAAATCATCAGATTCCTAAATCTACATTTGATGCATTATATAAATTAAAAGAAAATGGAATTAAGCTTTTTATAGCAACGGGAAGAGGAAAAGATGGATTAGATGTTTTAAATGATTTTCCTTTTGATGGTTATATTACTTTAAATGGTCAATACTGTTATACAAATAATCAAATTATTTATTCCAATACAATTAAAAAAGAAGATTTACAAGCATTGTTAGATTATTTAAAAGACCATCAAGTTCCTTGTGGTTTTACAGAAGAAAATACAAAATACTTCAACTATCGTGATAAACGTGTTGATGCGATTCATGCTATTACTCATAATGATGATCATCCTGCAGGAGATTGTAGTCATGTCATCGATAAATCTATTTATCAAATCATGTGTTTTGTAGATGAAGATGAAGAAAAAGAAATTTTAAGTCATATGCCTCATTGTATATCTGCAAGATGGCATCCAACATTTTGTGATATTTCACCAATTGGTGGAACAAAACAATTAGGAATTGATAAATTCTTAGAATATTATGGTCTTGATTTAAAAGATACGATGGCTTTTGGTGATGGTGGTAATGATAAACAAATGTTACAACATGTATCTCTTGCTATAGCAATGGGTAATGCTGGGGATGAGTTGAAAAGTATTGCTGATTTTGTTACAAAAGATGTAGATGATGATGGTATTGCCTATGCTTTAAAACATTATGGCTTGATAGACCTTTAAAAAGAATAGAAATTATTATATAATAAAGAAGCAATAAAATAATACTTCAGGGCAGAGTGAAATTCTCTACTGGCGGTAAACTCCGCGAACCAATGATGGTCGAACTGGTGAAATTCCAGTAGCAACAGTTATAGTCTGGATGAAAGAAGTGTTTTTTGTAATACTTTTTATATACAAAAACGTACCTAGAAGATTATTTTAGGTGCGTTTTCTTTGCTTAAGGAGGTATATAAAATGAGTACAAAGAAAATAACAACAGTGGGGATGCTTTGTGCTATGGCGATGATTGTTAATGTTTTTATTTCATTTCCAATAGTGCCAGCAGTATCTTTTTTAAGATATGATCCCAAAGATATTTTAATTGTTATTGGGGGATTTATTTATGGACCAATGACATCATTATTAATGAGTTTTATTTGTTCGATTTTTGAAATTATGTTAAAGGGAGGTAATATTTTAGATGTCTTGATGAATATGGTTTCAACGTGTTCTTTTGCTTGTATGGCAGCATTTATGTATAAAAAAGTACATAATCAAAAAGGAGCAGTTTTAGGGCTAATAGCAGGTGTTATTTGTACAACAATAAGTATGCTTATTTGGAATTATATTATTACACCTATTTATTATGGAATGCCAAGAAGTGCTATTGTACCTTTACTACTTCCAGGAATATTACCTTTTAATTTGATTAAAGCAACAATGAATGCAGCAATTGTTTTTTTCCTATATAAACCAATTGTACAAATATTAAGAAGAAGTCATTTGGTGGAAAAATCAAATCGACAAGGGAATGTTTATAAAGGATATGTAGTAGTTATAGGTGTTGTTTTAGTAACAATGATTTTATTTATTTTAGGATATCAAGGGATTATATAAGGAGATAAGAGTATGGAATTTTTAGAAGCAAAAAAGATCATGGAGCAAAAAATGGGTGATTGGAAAATTATGGCATTAGCTAGTTGTGTAAATAATTACCCAATGGTGAGAAATGTAAGTTGTATTTTTTATAATGATAAAATCTATTTTAAGACAGATAAAAACTTTAGAAAGACACAACAGTTGTTTAAAAATAATCGAGTAGCGATGTGTTTTAATGGAACACAAGTTGAAGGAATTGCTGTTAATAAAGGATTGGTCGTAGATGAACCAGGAAGAGTTTTTGAAAAGAAATATAAAGAGTATTTATGGCAAAGTTATAATGCTTATTCTCATGTTGAAAGTGAAATTTTAATAGAAGTGACTCCTGAGTTTGTGGAAATTTGGGACGAAGATGAAAATCGAAATGCTTTTCAATTATTTATTGATTTTAAAAATAAAACAGTTGAATACAAACCTTACGATTAAAGAAATCATATTATTTGATTTCTTTTTTTGAAGTGCTAATATATATATGAAAAGAAAGTCTTCAGGGCAGGGTGCAATTCCCGACCGGTGGTGATAGTCCACGAGCAGATGCAGAAAAGGTGTAATTCCTTTACCGATAGTGAAAGTCTAGATGGAAGAAAGACATTTTTTTAGATAATGTTTTTTAGTCATGGAGATTAGTATTTTCATGATATTTTTTATTTTAAAGGAGAATTATTATGGAAAGTACTAAGACACAAAAAATGGTTTTAGCAGCAATGCTTGCTGCTTTAGGGATGATTTTAAATCTCATTGAGATTCCTTATCCCTTTGCTCCTTGGCTAAATCTTGATTTATCGGAAATTGTTGTTCTTGTAGCAATTTCTACTTTAGGATTTATGCCAGCATTATTTGTATGTATTTGTAAATTTGTTGTTTCTATTTTATTTAAAGGATCAGTAGGACCAATGGCAATAGGTCAAATCGCAGCTTTGATTGCATCACTTTCAATTTGTATGACTTATTCATTGCTTGCTAAAAAGATTGATCCAGAAAAGAATTTAAAAAATTATTTTTTAGATATGGTTTTAACAATGTTTGTTTTTGCTTTTATTATGTTTGTCATTAATTATTTCTTTGTGACACCTACTTATTTAATGCAAAAACCTACATGGTATACTCATTTACCATTTGCAATAGATATTCAATCATTTAATCAACAATATGGATCAAACATTACAATTCCAGCATTTTTATCTTTTTTATCACCATATGGTCAAGCAATCTTTATTATTTATTTTCCATTTAATTTCATTAAAGGAATTATTACAGGCATTGTTTATTATCTTGTAAGACCAGTTGAAAGAAGATTTAAAAATAAATATATTCAAGAAGCTTAGGCTTCTTTTATTTTTTTATAATCATTCCTGACTTTGGTATCCAGCATTAAAATATAGTGATAGTAAAAAAGCAGTAGGAATTCAAGATAGAATCTCTATTGCTTTTTCGTTTAAATCTTATAATTGAATATCTGTCTAATTTGCCGCTCTGTCAAATGTTAAACCGCAGATTTAACACACCACACAACCGCAAATTATATTAACCATTA
>NZ_JBKYAR010000025.1:0-38971 GCF_047023275.1 Faecalibacillus sp.
TAATGGTTAATATAATTTGCGGTTGTGTGGTGTGTTAAATCTGCGGTTTAACAGTTGATATAGGGGTTATACATATCACATATAAGGTATTTAACGTTTTTTCGTTCTTCCAATGGAATGGATAAAAAGTAGGCATTTGTTGTTTCCTCCCATCTGTTGGGAAGGATATCAACGATTTCTAGAGTATTGAAATCCATAATGACCAGAGCATAACGATGCTTATAGTCAATATCTAAAAATACTTCGTCGACAGAAATTATTTCAGGTAAAGGAAGACGTTTTATGTTCAAATATTGTAGAAATATATAATGTACGGAAGTATCAGAAATATTATATTTTCTAGCGACATCTGCAGTAGTGATATGTATATTCTTCATTTCATTAAGGATCATATAAGGAGTAATATTAGATGACTGTTTATATTTACTAATAAAGTTAAACTGATCATTGAAGTAAAGATTACATTGAGGGTTGGTACATCTCCATTTTCTTTGAGTTACAATAAGTTTTAATTGATAGCCATCCTGTAGGATAGGATGATTTATTTTTCTAATATATTTTCCTTTTGAATGCATTCTAGAAGAACAGGCAGGGCAATATTCGACTTTGAGAGTCTTTTCTAAATAAATTATCTTAGTATTTCCATCAATTAAAATCTTAGAGATAATTATGTCTTTATCTTCAATGTTTAAAAATTTCATGATATCATTATTCATATAGTTCCTTTCATAGTATCTAGACAATATAAATGATAAATGAACTATAAAAAGAAACAACAGCCAGAATCCTAGCTGTTGTTTTTCAATGGCAATTATTAGAAGTTCATCCCCCTAAAGTTGCCCCCTAAAGTAGACCCCCAAAGTTGAGGCCCCTAAATTATTTGAATAGCCGAATAAGACTCTATTTAATTTATTATAAGCGGTCGCTTTGTTTTGTTACCATATGATTTTTTGCTAGAATAAGACAATTTTAGTTGGAACACTAATGCAGGTAGTGTTTTGTTACCATATGATTTTTTGCTAGAATAAGACTTGTAGCTATTTGACTATCTTCTTTTACGTGTTTTGTTACCATATGATTTTTTGCTAGAATAAGACTCACTTACAGCAAGAACACGATTGACAGTAGTTTTGTTACCATATGATTTTTTGCTAGAATAAGACATCCCAATTTATCATAAGCTTTTGCATATTGTTTTGTTACCATATGATTTTTTGCTAGATTACATAAAAAGAAATTTCTCAAGAATGCTATTTTGAAATCTCTTTTTGTTTATAAAAATGTCTATATAAAATAAAAAACAACCCGAAGGTTGTTGTTTATTAAATGGCGTCCACGAAGGGATTCGAACCCCTGACCGCACGCTTAGAAGGCGTGTGCTCTATCCAGCTGAGCTACGTAGACATTACTTACTTTCAACTGCTCATATATATTAGCATGAATATAGAATGATTGCAATAAAAAATTACAATTTTTTTAATTTAATTTTAAAGAGCTATATAAAATAAAAAACAACCCGAAGGTTGTTGTTTATTAAATGGCGTCCACGAAGGGATTCGAACCCCTGACCGCACGCTTAGAAGGCGTGTGCTCTATCCAGCTGAGCTACGTAGACATTACTTACTTTCAACTGCTCAACTAGAATAGCATAGAATTTTTAAAAAAGCAATACTTTTTTTAAAAATTGCCTAAATTTTTAAATTCTACCTTTAAATTTTTACCATCTACATAAATAACACAATAACTTCTAGGACTTCCACCACGAGGTAAAGTAGTGGATCCTGGATTAACAAGTGTATAGCCATCTACTTCTTTATACATAGGTACATGGGTATGTCCTGACAGTAATACATTACAATCAGTGTCTTGTAAAGTATAAATCATACGTGTTTCACGATCTGTATAGCCAAAACGATGTCCATGAGTAACAAGAAAGTTTAAATCTTCTACTTTAAATTTAATTTGATTTGGGAAATCACTATACCAATCATTATTTCCTTTAACACATAACCAATCTTGCATCATAGGTGTTTCAGCTTCACTATCACCACAATGAACATAATAATCACCATCAGGTTCTAATTCTTTTACACGATCTATCATTTGATGATAACCATGACTATCTGACATTACTACTATTTTTTTCACTTTCATCACCAAAAACATTATAACAAAACTTCGCTAGATTTGTACAATATTATCAATGGATGTACTTACATTTTGATCTTCTTGGATAAGCTCGTTATTAATATAAATATGGACTGAACTGACATCAGGTAATGAAAGAAATGATTTTTCAAGACGACTGTAAAGAGTAGGAGAGATGTTTTCACTGTTATCTAATATACGAGATGATAAATATATAGAAAGGAGACCATCGTTTAATTGTGATTTTTTAGTGGTTTCTATTTTAGTATTGTTTTCAAAATGATCTAATAATAAAGATACTTTTTGATCAATGCTTTGATTTGTATTTTGAATACGTGTGGTTGTAGGAATATAATATGTTTTTCCAGCAATTTCTTTTTCATTATAGACAAGGACAGAGGATGTTTGATATAGATCAAAAGTAGATGTTTCAAAGTTATTGATTCCTAAATTAGGTGTCATACAACTTAAAGGAATAGTTGTATTTTCAAAGGAAGAAACAGCTTGACCATCTATTTTTAGATTGATTTTGGAAATACCATCTTTACAAAATAAATAGCTAAGGGCTTCACAAATATCTAAAGCCTGTTGATTGTTTGATATTTTAAAATTGTTTGTAAAGTCAAAAGTAAGTTGATTACTTTCCATAATTAAAGCATTAAGTTCTAAGTTTTTATTAAAAATAGGATAAAGACCTAATTGAGTGAAATCTGTTGATTTCATTGTTTCAATAATACCTCTGATATTGTTTTCTTTATTATCTTTAACACTGATATCAACAGAAACAGGTATAAGAGTTTCATCCTGATCTTTAAAAATAACTGTTTGCATATTGGCCTTCTTTTTAATGGTTTTAACATCATCGTTTTTAAAATAAATAAAGGTTGCAAAAGCACATAAAAAAATCATGGAGATATTTCTTAAATATTTTTTATACATGGAATCACCTCACTAATTAAAATATGAAAAGAGTGATAAAATAGTCTTAAAATTTGCCTTTTTTAAAGATTTATTTTATATTATAATAGCGAAAATGAAGGAGGGATAGTTGTGCCACTTACTGATGATAATTTTGTGAAGACTGGAAAACTAGAGGGTTATAGTGAAATGATTCAAAAATTGCATGAAGAAGAACAAACACAACCCGAAATCACTTATGATTTACAATTAGATGATGATGAGGATGAAGAAGAAAAATGATAGAAGATTTAATTGAAACAGGTCAATATAAAGATGCATTGCAATATTTAAATGATATGAATGATGAACAAGTACGTTATCAAAGACTTGTTTGTTTATATGGATTAAAAGAATTGCAACAAGCAAAAAGAGAAGGAATGAAAGCAAAAGTTCTTGCTGGAGAAACTTATTATGATGTTGTTGCTATTTATGTATCGATTTTAAAAGATTTAGAAGAATTTGAAGAAGCAATCAATATTATTGTAGAGGAATTATCAATGCCTTATATTCCTTATCAATATGAAACAGTTTTTAATGCTGCTTATGATGAATTATTATTAGCTAAACAAGAAGCATCTTTTGATGGTGTCACTCAAAAAGTTTTTAATGAAGAAGATATTGAAAACATTTTAACTAAAAAAGATACTAATGAAGATTTACTTTACATGGCTATTGAACAAATGGAAGGCATGAATATTCGTCGTATGATTGTTCCTATTCGTCAATTTGTAAGAGATAATGATCAACCTGATTTTGCGAAAAGTTTATTGATAGAATTAATGATTGATCAAGAAATTGATGAAGATTTGGAAGTTGTAAAAAAAGGTGTGCACTACGACATTAACCCAAGTTATGCCCCAATGGTTTTAAATCAAGAATCTGGCGTTGAAATTTATAAATTATTGATGGATGCTTTAGAAGATGATAATCCATCTTTGCTTGCGATGTGTGAACAATTTTTGAATTTTTATCTTTATTCAATCTATCCAAAATATATTGATGAACAAGATTATCGAAGTATTGCAGGAGCTATTCATTATCATTTAGCATCTTTACAATATATAGATATTGAATTAGAAGATATTGAATATTTATATAATTGCAATCAAGAGGATGTAAAAGATGTATTGGAAACAATACAATCAATCGAATATTAAAATTTATTAATATAGTTGAATTTAAAAAAAGGTTAGTATATAATGTCTTTTGATACGGAATAAGGAGAAATATATAATGAGAACAACTACAAAAAAATTAGAAAATGCTGTTACTCAAATTAAAGTAACATTTGATAAAAAAGAATGGGCAGAAGCTCAAGACGCTGCTTTAAAAAGATTAGCTACAAGAGTTAAATTAGATGGTTTCAGACCTGGTAAAGCTCCAGTTGCTATGATTAAAGCTAGACTTGGAAAACAAGCTATCTATGATGAAGCTACTGATCAAATCTTACAAAAAAGATATGCTGATATCATGAAAAAAGCTGAAGTTGCTCCAATTGCTCAACCAACATTAAATATTGATAGTGTTGATAATGATAACTTAAAAATTACAATCTTATGTCCTGTTAAACCTGAAGTTGAATTAGGTGAATACAAAGGATTAGAAGTTAAAAAAGGTAGAGTAACTGTTGCTAAAAAAGATATCGAAGCACAAGTTGAAAACTATCGTCATCAATTCGCTGAATTAACTACTAAAGAAAACGGTGAAGTTGCTAAAGGTGACACAGTTGTTATGGATTTCGAAGGATTCATCGATGGTGAAGCATTCGAAGGTGGAAAAGCTGAAAATCATTCATTAGAAATCGGTTCTGGACAATTCATTCCAGGTTTTGAAGATCAAATGATCGGTATGACTTGTGAAAATGAAAAAGATGTTGTTGTAACATTCCCAGAAGATTATCAAGCTACTGAATTAGCTGGTAAAGAAGCTACATTCAAAGTAACTGTTCATGAAATTAAAGAAAAAGTATTACCTGAAGCTGATGATGAATTAGCTAAAGATGTTAACATTGAAGGTGTTGAAACTTTAGATCAATTAAAAGATCATATTAAAGCTCAATTAAAATCACAAAAAGAAAATGAAGTAGAAAATAAATTCTTCTCTGATTTAACTCAAGCTTTAATTGAATGCTGTAAAGTAGAAGATAGTGAAGCTTTATTAAATTCTGAATTAGATACAATGTTAAGAGAAGTTGAAATGAACTTACAACAACAAGGTTTATCATTTGAATTATATGAACAATTTACTGGTAAAAACAAAGATGCTATCAAAGCTGATTTAACTGATCAAGCAAAAGATAGAGTAAAATTAAACTTAATCTTAGCTGCTATCGTTGAAGCTGAAAATATCGAAGTAACTGATGAAGAACGTAATAGCGAATTAGAAACAATCGCAAATACATATAATAGAGACTTAGAAGAAATCAAACAAATCTTTGCTCAAAATATGTACCAAATCGATGCTGATATCTTAAATAGAAAAGCGTTAGACGTTGTTAAAGAAAACTTAAAGAAATAGTTTAAAAGACGCGTAAGCGTCTTTTTAAAAAAGGAGGATTATTATGAGTGAAAGTACATTATTAACCCTTCCTGTTGTGTGTACAAGAGGAATGATTGTCTTTCCGGGTAACCGTTTATCATTAGATGTTGGTCGCCCCCTTAGTTTAAAAGCACTTGAACTTTCAAGTCGTGACTTTGATAACAATATCCTATTTGTTTCACAAATCAATCCTATTGTTGATGATCCAAAATATGATGATGTTTATCATGTTGGAACTTTATGTAAAATTGAAAAGAAAATCCGTCGCGATAGTGCAGGGACAATCAAATTAACTGTTACTGGAGAAAAAAGGGTAGCTCTTCAAGATTTTAAAATTGAAAATGGTTCAATTTTTTCTACAGCAGAAGTTTTAGAAGATATTTATGGGGATACAAATGAAGAAGTTGCTTTAGTAAGAAAAACAACAGCTTACTTTGAACAAGCAAGACGTCATATGCCTCATATTCCAGCTGAAAGCTTAACATTACTTTCAAATGGAACATCAGCAAGTTTACTTGCCGATACAATTGGTCAATATTTACCAATTGATTTAGACAGAAAACAAAAAATTCTTGAAGAACAAAGAATTAATGAAAGATTATTCTTAGTAGCAAGTTCTATTGAATCTGAAAAAATGATTAGTCAATTAGAAGATACAATCAATAGAAAAGTCAAAGAAAGTATTGATGAAAATCAAAAAGAATACTATCTAAGAGAAAAATTAAGAGCTATTAAAGATGAACTTGGTGATACTGTTGATAAAGGGGACGATGCTGATCAAATTCGTAAAGAATTAGCTGAAAATCCATATCCTCAATACATCAAGGATAAAATTGAAGAAGAATTACGTCGTTTTGAAGCAATGCCACCAGCATCTTCAGAAGCGAACGTTGTTAGAACTTATATTGATTGGGTGATGAAAACACCTTGGTATCAAGAAACTAAAGATGAAGAAGATATTTCTAAAATTGAAGCAATTTTAGAAGAAGATCATTTTGGATTAGAAAAAGTTAAAGAAAGAATTGTTGAACATTTAGCTGTTAAACAAATGACACAATCTTTAAAAGCACCAATTATCTGTTTGGCGGGTCCACCAGGTGTAGGGAAAACAAGTATTGCTAAAAGTATTGCTCGTGCTTTAGATCGTAAATTTGTTAAAGCATCTTTAGGTGGAGTAAGAGACGAAGCAGAAGTTCGTGGACATCGTCGTACTTATTTAGGATCAATGCCTGGACGTATCATTCAAGGAATGAAAAAAGCTGGTGTTGTAAATCCTGTCTTCTTATTAGATGAAATTGATAAGATGGCAAGTGATTATAAAGGGGATCCTACAAGTGCAATGCTTGAAGTCTTAGATCCTGAACAAAATTCTCAATTCTCTGATAACTATATTGAAGAACCTTATGACTTATCGAAAGTCTTATTCATTGCGACTGCTAATGATTTAGGAGGAATTCCTGGACCACTTAGAGATCGTCTTGAAATTATTGAAGTTTCAAGTTATACAGAACAAGAAAAATTAATGATTGTTAAAGAACATTTAATTAAAAAACAATTAGATGCTCATTCATTAAAACCTGAACAAATGATTATTTCTGATGATATCATCATGGAAATCATTCAACACTATACACGTGAAGCAGGTGTTCGTGAACTTGAAAGATATATTGCTAAATTATGTCGTAAAACTGTTTTAGCTATCTTAAAAGAAAAAGTTGAATCAGTTACAATTGATCAAGATAAACTCGTTGAATTCTTAGGTAAAGCACCATTTGAACATACTAAGAAATTAGATCATAGCCAAATAGGGGTTGTTACTGGTATGGCATATACTCAATTTGGTGGAGATATTTTACCAATCGAAGTCAATCATTTTGATGGTACTGGTAAATTCATTATTACTGGTCAATTAGGTGATGTCATGAAAGAATCTGCTTCAATTGCATTAGATTATTTAAAAGCTAACAAAGAAAAATATGGCTTAGATGATAAAGCATTTGAAAAACAAGATATTCATATCCATGTTCCAGAAGGAGCTATCAAAAAAGATGGTCCATCTGCAGGTGTAACTCTTACAACAGCTATCTATTCAGCTTTTACAAATAAACCTGTAAGGGATGATGTTGCGATGACTGGAGAAATCACTTTACGTGGTAACGTTTTACCAATTGGTGGATTAAAAGAAAAATCTATTTCAGCACATCGTTCTGGAATTAGAAAAATCATTATTCCTAAAGAAAATGAAAAAGATATCGAAGATATCCCAGAATCAGTAAGAAATGATTTAGAAATCGTTTTAGCTGATCATATAGATACAGTTTTAGAACATGCAATTGTTAAATAACGGAAACTTGAATTTCCGTTATTTTTTTTGTACAATACAAAAGGTGAGAAAAAATGGTAAAAATTAAAAAAGCAGAATATATATTATCAGCAGCATGGAAAAGCCAATGGCCTGAAGAAAGTTTTCCAGAAATGTGTTTAGCAGGACGTTCAAATGTTGGAAAAAGTAGTTTTATTAATACAATGTTATCAAGAAATGGTCTTGCAAAAGTATCAAGTACACCAGGTAAAACAAGAACTTTGAATTTCTTTAATGTCAATGATGCACTTTATTTTGTTGATGTTCCTGGATATGGTTATGCTAAAGTTGCTAACAATGTTACAAAACAATTTGGTAAAACAATGGATGAATATATTAGTGAAAGACAAACTTTAAAAGGTTTTATTTTATTAGTTGATTATCGTCATAAGCCAACTCAAGATGATGTGATGATGTATGAGTTTGTTAAGCATCATGGAGTACCAGTTATTGTGGTAGCAACTAAAGAAGATAAACTTAAACGTAATGATGTAAAGAAAAATGAAAAATTGATCAAAGATACATTACACTTTGATCCAAATGATACATTTATTCGTTTTTCAAGTTTAAAGAAAAAAGGAATTCAAGAAGCTTGGAATGCAATTTATGAATTATGTGATTTAAATTTTGAGTAGGGAAACCTACTTTTTTTCATATCTTATTATTTTTAGCATAGACTTTGTTAGGAGGAGTGTTATGCAAAAAATATTTTATGAAAAAGAAATTGATTTATTACATCAATTAAAGGAATTGATTTCTTTAACAGTTGATGAATCTATTGATTATAAAATAGAAGATCATGGTGTTAGAGCTGTTGGGACTCTTGCGATTAAAGGGGAATATGTCAGTCAAGAAAAAAGACATTTTTTAGAAAATGTTGAATTAGATGTTTATGCTGATGATCAAAAGATTACAGATCATCAAGATTTTCATTTAAAGGTTGAGGATTTTCATTATGATATAATTGATGGTAATTTAAAAATTAAAATTGAAGTTGGTGTTTATGGGGTTGAAGAAGGAGAAAATAGATATATTCAGTTAGATGAAGATCCTATTGATGAAATTGAAAAACTATCGAGAGATGTTGAAGCAACAACTGTTGAAAAAGAAGTAATAGAGCCAGAAATTCCTGAAGAAATCCAAGATGTAGAAAAGCTACAAGAAAAAATCTATGAAACAAAAGAAAAAGAAGAAAAGGCAGAAGATGATGAAGATTTAGGTGTTTATTATTTATATGTTGTTTTACCTAATGATACGTATGCTTCTATTGCTAGGCAATATCATGTAGATGAAAAGATGATTCGAGAATATAATCAGGATTTAAATTTAGATGCAGGACAGATTTTGATCATTCCTTATGCTCCAAAAAACCATTCAGACAAAGTATAATTTGGATGTTTTAGGACTTATTCAAATAAGTCCTCGTGTTTATAAAATCAAAACATCTACTTGTTTTTATTGTGTTAAGATTGTTGATGAAAAGAAATTAGAAGTGGCTTATCAGCATCTTAATACTTTACATCTCAATCATTTTATTCATTTGATTTTAAATAATGAACAGCATTATTTTACACCTTATGCAAATCAATATATTTATTTGATGCCTTACTTACAAGAAGATAATCATATAAAAAAAGAAATGAAAATCAAAACATATTATCAAATTCTAGCTTATTTACACAATCATTCTTTTTTTATACAACATGAAGAAACTCATTTTTTTAAAAAACAATATGATGATCTTTTTTCTTTGATTCAACAAAGAAAAAATGATTATGAAGAATTAATGAGAGAATTTGAATTTAGAAAATTTAAATCACCTGCGGGTTGGATGCTTGTTTTAAATTATTATCGAATTATTCATTATTTAAATCAAGCACATTATTATTTAAGTCAGTATCAAGAAGTAATGAAAGATAAAAATGAAATTAGACTCTCTTTAACTTACAATCATTTTGATAAGGATCATATTTTTGTTAAAGATAAGACACTTATTTCTATTGATCGAATGAAAATTAATTATTGTATTTATGATTTAATAGAGACTTTTCAAAGTCAAGATGAATTATTTGAAAGTATTTCATTATTAGAATATTACTTAAAAGAAGTGAAGTTGTTAAAAGAAGAAAAAATCTTATTGCAGTGTATTTTATCAATTGTTCCTCAAGTTCAATTGGATTTACAAGAGGAAATAAATATTTATCAAATGTCAAAATTAATTTGTTATTTAGATGGTTTGCAAGAAATATTCAAAAAGTTAATGATTGACGAGAAATAGTCTATTTGATAGAATAGAACTGCAATGATTTGGAGGAGTAGTTCTTCTTTGTTTAATAGAGAGTCCCGCTTGCTGGAAAGGGATAAATGAAAAGAGTGAAGGTAGCCAAGGAGCATGTTAGATGAAATTAAGTAGTTTAACACGTAGAACTGCGTTAAAGTTTTGAGGTGCTAAGTTATACTTAGAACTAAGGTGGTATCGCGATATAAGTCGTCCTTAGAGGGATGGCTTTTTTATTTTAAGGAGGAAAAAGATGAATTATTTTACAGATTATTGGTATGTATGGATTATTTTTGCTGTTTTATGTGTGTTCTTGTTTATCTTTTATGGTAAAAGATACAAACAAGTAAAAGAAAGAAGAAGAAAATATGAAGAAAAATTAGCTCAAGAAAGAGATATGTTTTCTCATCTTACAAGTGAAGTTTTTGATAAGATTGAACCAATTGATCTTACAAGAGCCGTTATTTTTCATATTAACGCTAAAGAAGATCGTCTATATGAAGATGATAACTATGATGGAAATATTATTCCTTATTTAACACATGAAGAATTATTGATTTATACAATGTACCAATTAGAATGTTCTTTAGAAGGTGGAAGAGGTTCAATTCATTCATTTTTTATAACAGAACCTTATTGTAATTATAGACCATACTATAAAGAAGCATTTGAAACGTTGAAATGTTATGATATTGCTCATTTATTAGAAGAAGCTGAAAAATTAGCTGTTTTAATTGAAAATGATCAAGAAGATGAAATTGATGAAAGAAGTGAATACGCTACATACAATTTCTCTGATTTTACAAATGAATTTGTTTCTTTATTACGTTCTTCAGGTGTTGGAGAAAAATTAGGAGAATATATTAAGGAACATAAAGAAAGTTTTATTGAAAAGGATGATGAAAATGAAAAAAGAATTAGCGAGTAAATATGATCATAAAAGTGTTGAAAAAGGTAAATATCAACATTGGTTAGAAAAAGAATATTTTAAAGCTGGAGATGTATCTAAAAAACCTTATGCTATCGTTATTCCACCACCTAACGTTACAGGTAAACTTCATTTAGGACATGCTTGGGATACAACTTTACAAGATATGATTATCCGTTACAAAAGAATGCAAGGGTATGATGCTTTATGGCTTCCTGGTATGGACCATGCAGGAATTGCAACTCAAGCTAAAGTAGAAGCAAGAATGAGAGAAGAAGGTATTTCTCGTTATGATTTAGGAAGAGAAGGTTTCTTAGAAAAAGCTTGGTCTTGGAAAGAAGAATATGCTTCAATTATTCGTGCACAATGGGAAAAATTAGGTTTATCTTTAGATTATTCTAAAGAAAGATTTACTTTAGATGAAGGACTTTCTCAAGCGGTTAAAGAAGTATTTGTTCGCTTATATGAAAAAGGGTATATTTATCAAGGTAAAAGAATTATTAACTGGGATCCAGTTCAAAGAACAGCTTTAAGTAATATTGAAGTTATTCATAAAGAAATTGAAGGGGCCATGTATTATTTCAAATATAAAATTGTTGATAGTGATCAAGAATTAGTCATTGCGACAACACGTCCTGAAACAATGTTTGCCGATCAAGCAATCTTTGTTCATCCTGATGATGAAAGATATAAAGATTTAGTTGGTAAATATGCTATCAACCCTGCTAATGGAGATAAATTACCAATTATGGCAGATAGCTATATTGATATGGATTTTGGTACAGCAGTTATGAAATGTACACCTGCTCATGATCCAAATGACTTTGCATTAGCTAAAAAATATAACTTAGATATGCCTATTTGTATGAATGATGATGGTACAATGAATGAACTTTGTCATAAATATCAAGGAATGGATCGTTTTGAATGCCGTAAACAATTAGTAGCTGATTTTGAAGCAGCTGGTATTGTTGATCATATTGAAAAACATATGCATCAAGTAGGTCACTCAGAAAGATCAGGAGCAATTGTTGAACCTTATTTATCAAAACAATGGTTTGTTAAGATGAAACCATTAGCAGAAGCTGCTTTAGCTAATCAAAAGAAAGATTCTAAAGTAAACTTTGTGCCAGAAAGATTTGAAAAAACATTTACACAATGGATGGAAAATATTGAAGATTGGTGTATTTCACGTCAATTATGGTGGGGACATCAAGTACCAGCTTGGTATCATAAAGAAACAGGTGAAGTTTATGTTGGAAAAACTGCACCAGAAGATATCGAAAACTGGACACAAGATGAAGATGTCTTAGATACTTGGTTCTCTAGTGCTTTATGGCCATTTTCAACATTAGGTTGGCCTAATACAGAAGATCCATTATATAAAAGATATTTCCCAACAAATACATTAGTTACTGGTTATGATATTATTTTCTTCTGGGTAAGTCGTATGATTTTCCAATCATTAGAATTTACAGGTCAAAGACCATTTGAACATGTTTTAATTCATGGTTTAATTCGTGATGAACAAGGAAGAAAAATGTCTAAATCATTAGGTAATGGGGTTGACCCTATGGATGTTATCGACCAATATGGAGCAGATACATTAAGATTTTTCTTAACTACAAATTCAGCACCAGGTATGGATTTAAGATATATTCCTGAAAAACTAGAAGCATCATGGAATTTCATTAATAAAATTTGGAACTCAGCAAGATTTGTTTTAATGAATATTGATGAAGATTTAGAATATAAAGATTTAAAATTTGATCATTTAAATTTATGTGATAAATGGATTTTAAATCGTTTAAATAACGTAATTGAAGAAGTAGATGCAAACATGGATAAATTTGAATTCGTTAATGTAGGTAGCGAATTATATAAATTTATTTGGGATGATTTCTGTTCATGGTATATTGAACTTACAAAGGTTCATTTAAATAGTGATAATGAAGTTGAAAAACAAGCAAGTGCACATACTTTAGTATATGTTTTAAATGCAATTGTAAGAATGTTACATCCATTTATGCCATTTGTAACTGAAGAAATTTATCAAGCAATTCCTCATTTAGAAGAATCAATTTGTATTTCTAAATATCCAACAGTAAATCCTGATTTCAATGATGAAAACATCAATAAACAATTTACTTATCTAATGGATATTGTTAAAGGTGTTCGTGAAATTCGTGCAAACTATACAATTAAAAATGCAATTGAAGTAGAATATTCAATTGAAACAAAAGATGAAAACTTACAAGCATTATTAGATCAATGTGTTCCTTATTTAAAGAAATTATGTAATGCAACTTGTGTAGGTTATAATCAAGAATCTTCAAAAGATATTGCTACAGCAATGATTCAAGGTGGTAATACATTAATTGTAGAACTTGGAGCATATGTAGATAAAGAAGCTGAAAAACAAAAATTAGAAACTGAACTTAAAAAGCTTGAAGGTGAAATTAAACGTTGTACAAATATGTTAAGTAATGAAAAATTTGTTTCTAAAGCACCACAAGCAAAAGTTGATAGCGAACGTCAAAAATTAGAAGATTATACATCTAAATATAATGCTGTAAAAGAAAAATTAGCAGCTATGTAAAATCAAGTTTGAAAAAACTTGATTTTTTTTATCTTTTTAAAAGAAAAATGCTTAAAAAATGTCTATATAAATAATGAGGAAGTTAGTGGGTGTCTATTCCTTAAATAAAAAAGGAGGAAAAGAATATGCAAGAATTACAATTGTCAAATCAAATGGAAATTACTGGTGGAGGAGTAGGTACATGGATTGTTTGTGTAGTTGTAGGAGCTGCAGTTTATAAGATACTTTATTCTTCTAGTGGTCGTATTTCAATTCCAAGACTTGTTTCTATTGAATGGAAATAAATATATGAAGGTACTGTAGTACCTTCATATTCTTTACTTATTTTCATAGACTAGAAAGAGGTGAGTCTATGAAAAAGAAAGGAATGATTATTTTTACTTTTTTAATGCTTTTATGTAATACCTTGACATTATATTATGTAAATCAAGCACTTAAACAAGATATAAGTATTTATGTTGTACAAATAGGACGCTATAAAGAAAAAGAAAATGCACAAAATACAATGAAACAAATGACAGAATTAGGTTATAAAGGACATATGTATCAAGATCAGGATTATGTTGTTATTACAGATATTTTTATTAAACAAAATTTAGCACATCAACAAGCAAAAGAGATTGCTAAAAAAGGAAATACGTGTGTTGTTAAAGAATATTTTATAGATGATATTTACCAAGAAAAAATTGAAAAGAAGGAATATGAAACAATTTATCAATTTTTAAAAACAAATTGACAAAGCAGTTACTCTTTGATAGGATGCTTTCAGGGGGTGGAAACTTTGAACTTCAAAGTAAAAGAAATTTGTTATTGTGCATTAATGGCATGTATGCTGGCAATATTTTCACAAATTAAAATCGATTTACCAGGATATGTCCCTATTACGATGCAAACCTTTATGGTATGTTTGATTGCCTTAATTGCTCCTTGTAAAGTAGCGGTTGTTTCATGTGTTGTTTATTTATTGATGGGAGCTGTTGGTTTACCTGTTTTTGCAGGTTTTCAAGGTGGTATAGGATCGCTTTTAGGCTATAGTGGTGGTTATATTTTTTCGTTTCCAATAATGGTGTATGTTATTTCAAAATTAAAAACAAGAGTTCCTCTTATATTGGCATGTATTGTGGGGAATATCACGTGTTATTTTATTGGTACATTATGGTTTATGTTGATGACAAGAATGAATGTAATAGCTTCGTTGATGATGTGTGTTATTCCTTTTATACCTGGAGATTTTATAAAAATACTTTTAGCGTTTTGTTTAAGTAAAAAAATAAAAATAAAAATCTAGAAAATGTTAAATTGTCCTCGCCATGAAAGACCGAGAGAAAAAGCAATTTGTAAAGGAATTGAAACTTTATCTAATCAAGAATTGATTGCAGTTATTTTAAGAACTGGTAATAAAGAAATGTCAGTTTTAAATTTAGCATCTTTATTATTAGAAGAAATTGGTGGTTTTCAAGCTTTAAAGGATGTTGATTATTATCAATTGATTAAAATTAAAGGAATTAAACAAGCTAAAGCAATTGAATTAATGGCAAGTATAGAACTTGCTAAAAGAATGCAAAAAGAAAATACAAAAAGATTTGTTATTAAAGAACCTCAAGATGGTTATGAGTATATCAAACATCAGTTGATGTTTGAAAAACAAGAGAAAGTTATTTTATTATGTTTAAATAGTCGTTTAGAAGTCATTCAAGAAAAATTGTTATTTATAGGAAGTGGTGAAGCTTCTATGTTAGAAACGAAAGAAGTTTTTCAATATACACTTAGATGTGGGGCGAATCGAATTATTTTGATACATAATCATCCAAGTGGTAATCCTACTCCCTCTGTAGAGGATGAATTGATAACTAAAAAGATTAAGGAAATGGCAGAGTGTTTAGAGATAGAATTTATTGATCATCTTATTGTAGGTAAACATTGTTTTTATAGTTTTGCTTCAAAAAAAATCTATCAAAATAAAGAAGATTGATTTTTTTTGATGAACTCTATATAATGAATGATACTAGAGGTGATTATATGAACAATCGTAGAAAAAAGAGAAATAAAAGAATTATGGTTGGTGCTTTTGTAGTTGTTATTTTATTATCGGTAATTGGTTTTTTTGTAGGAAGAAAGCAATCACGTTTAGAAAAGACATTAAGTAATTCTATTTCTATGATTGAATATTATATTGTTAAAAAACCTATTTCTTTTGTAAGTGATATTTTTAATGAATATAATGATTTAAAAGATGTTTATGATGAAAATAGAATTTTGAAAGAAAAGTTAGATTCTTATGTCAATGTTGAATCTGAAAATGAAGTTCTACAATCAGAAATTAAAAAATTAAAGAAATTAACTGAAATTGATTATCTTCCTAATGATTACAAAACTAAATCAGCTAGTGTACAAACACGTGATCAAGCAAATTGGAATGATGAAATTACAATTGATGTAGGAAGTTTAAATAATATTCATGAAGGGATGGCTGTTTGTGATGCCAATGGAATGATTGGAATTGTAAGTCATGTAACAGAAATAAGTTCAACTGTTTCATTGTTAACAAGTGAAAATCCAATCAATCAAATACCTGTAATGATTATAAATGGAGATCAAACAATTTATGGTTTATTACAAAATTATGATGTTAATAAAGGTAATTTAAATATTACTTTACTTTCAGGAATTGATAAGTTAGAGAAAAATGCAAAAGTTTATACTTCAGGTTTAGGTGGAGATGGAAAATGTCCTAAAGGAATCTATATTGGTAAAGCAAAAAAATTAGTGACTCAAAGTGATGGAACAACGATAACTTTAACAGTTAAAGCTGCAGCTCAATTTGAAGATTTGTCTTATGTATCTGTTGTAAAGAAGGTTAATGGCAGTGAAAAATAAACTTGTTAGATATTTAATTATCATGTTTGTTTCGTTTATTGTCGACAGTATTTTACGTTTCTATTTACCATCTTCCATTTTAAAAGTAAATTTGACAGTAATTCCTTATGTAGGGGTGATGATGTTTGATTTATTAAATAATACAATAGATGAAGATCATCGTTATATATTTGCAGGAATTTGTGGGATTTATTTTAGTGTCATTTATGGGAATTCTATTTTTGTTTATGTATTATTATTTTTCATTTATTCATTCTTTGAAAAGCGTTATATGAAAAAAGCTGTAATGACTTATTTTGAGGCAATTGTTATCGTCATTTTGACAATTTTTGTACAAGAGAGTGTGTTATATTCATTAATGTGGATAACAAATACAACTCAATTAGCGATAACGACATTTTTAATTAAGAGACTACTACCAACATTACTATTCAATATTGTTATTTTTAATGGAGTGTATTTTATCCACAACAAATTGAAGCTTGAAGGTGATATTGATGTATATTTTAGTTAAGAATCTTAATGGACGTTTGATTTTTATGATGGATAATGAAGTTGATTTTGAAATTATATTAAAAGAATTAAAAGGTCTTTTGGTACAATCTTTTTTTAAAAAAGAAGATTATTACCCAAAGGCCTTTTTTGATTTAAAAGGTCGAATTTTGAAGAATGATGAAATATTACAATTTTTTGAAATCCTTGTAGAATGTAAGAGTTTATTGTTTGGTGGATTTATAGAGGAAAAAACAGAAAAAAAGAAAAAAGTAAAAATAATAGATGCATCTATTCATGGTGGCGAAATATTAGAAATTCATGAAGATACTTTGATTACCGGTAAAATCAATCCAGGAGCAATTATTCAGGTTTATGCAAAATTATATGTTATGCAAGGTGTTTTTGGGATTATTGAAGGACAAAGTTTAGAAGCTAGTATTTCAAGTCAGAAATTTAAAGATGCAACAATTCGTTTTTTTGGAAAATCCATCCATCATTTTACAACTTTCGAAATGTCACTTGTTTATTATAAAGATAATGATATTGTTGTGGAAAAGGGGGATTACATACATGTCTAGAATCATTACGGTAACATCAGGAAAAGGTGGTGTTGGGAAAAGTAGTATTAGTGTAAATTTAGCAATTGCTTTAGCACATCAAAATTTGAAAGTATGTTTGATTGATGGCGATTTTGGATTAAAAAACTTAGATGTTATGATGGGTTTAGAAAATAGAGTGGTTTATGATTTAAATGATGTGATTTCTGGTAAATGTGAAATTCATCAAGTGCTTGTAAAAGATAAAAGAGAACCGACACTTTATTTATTGCCTGCATGTAAAACATTATCTTTTCAAAATTTAGATGCACAAATTATGGCATCTTTGATTGAATATTTAAAGAATGACTTTGATTTTATTATTGTAGATTCACCAGCTGGAATTGAACAAGGTTTTACTTATGCTTCGTCAATTGCTGATGAGGCTATTATTGTTGTAAATCTTGATCTTGCAACACTTAGAGATAATGATCGTGTTATAGGATTATTATTAAAAAAAGGAATTCAAGATTTAAAATTAATTATTAATAAAGTCAATTTAGATGATATTGAAGATGGTAAATCACTGACAATAGATGATGCACTTGATATCTTATCATTACCACTTTTAGGTATTGTTTATGAAGACCATGAGATGATTGAAGCTAATAATAAAGGACGTCCTGTTTATTTATTAAAAGGACATTTATTACATGATTGTTTTGATAATATCGCACATCGTCTTTTAGGACATAAACGTGCTTTTGTTAAATGTAAAAGGAGAAGTTTATTAAGTCGTATCTTTTTAGGATGATTTCATATGATGTAATAGGTGATTATATGTCAGAATTAGATGATGTAAGAAAACGTATTGAAAAAAGGAAAAGGCCTTTAAATGATCATAATTTTAAAAAGCTTTATAATGGAATGGTACGTTTGATGGTGATGATGATTGTTGTTTTAGGATCTTTAATTGTTTTAAAAAATCCAGAATTTGAACAAAAAATATTTAATCAAAAGTATTTACAACAATTGATTACTTTTATTTCTCAAAGTGTTTTAGATTTTTTACCAGAAGATGTTAAAGTAAATCAAGAGGTAAATTATACTTTATTAAAGAATGATTATTATCAAGGAACGAGTAATCAAGTTATTGCAATGAATAAAGGAAAAGTTATTCAAGTTCAAAAACAACAAATAGTTATTTTAGATGAAAATGGTACAGAGATTACTTTTTCTAAAATAAAAGATATTCAAGTAAAAAAATTACAAAAAGTAAATCCAGGAGATACGCTTGCTTTATATCAACAAAAATTTAAAATGACCTTTGAATATTTAGGAAAGAAGATTACTTATCAAGAATACTTGGGGATGTAATATGAAAATACATCCCCTTACTTTTCTTTATTTATTAGCTGCTGTTATTGTACATTCTTCAGATTATATAGCTTTTTTAATATTTTCTATTTTACATGAAATTGGTCATTATATTATAGCTCTTTACTTTTCTTTTGATATAGAAAAAATCGAGATCCTTCCTTTTGGTGCTTTTTTATTATTAAAAGATTTAGGAAAACATTATGTACATGAAGAAATGTTAATGCTTATATGTGGTCCACTAGTTAATGCTTTTTGTTTAATTTTATGTATATTTTTTAAACAAAATATTTTATATAAAATTAATTTATATATTTTAATCTTTAATTTATTACCGATTTATCCTTTAGATGGTTCTAAAATGATTTTGTTATTTTTATCGTATTTTTTTGATTATCAAAAATGTATAAAAATACAAATAAAACTTTCTTTGTTTTTTATATGTATTCTATGGGTTTTAACAAAACAAATAGGTAGAAAGATTGTTTTGATCTATCTTCTTTATCAGACAATCTTATATTTTAAAAATATGCAATTTATTTATATAGAAACAATAATGAGTGATCATCTTGATAAAAAGAGAATAAAGATCAGTGAACAATTATCTTATTATCGACCTTATCAAAATATCTATTATTTTCAACAACAGTTCTATGATTTTGAAACAATAAAAATTTATTTGATAAAATCTAATAAATCGCATTGACTTTAATTGGTAAATTCAGTATAATGCACTTGTTGTAGACCTCTAGACTACAACCGCACATAAAAGGTATTAAATGCGTTTGCTGCCTTGGTTGGCGAGTCTTAGAAAAAATTTATAGGAGGTGCGGTATGTACGCAATTATCGAAACAGGTGGAAAACAATTAAAAGTTGAAGCTGGTGATGCAATTTTCGTAGAAAAATTAGAAGTTGAAGCAGGAGAAAAAGTTACTTTTGATAAAGTATTATTAGTTGGAGATGAAACTGTAACTATTGGTGCTCCTTATGTTGAAGGTGCTACTGTAGAAGCTACTGTAGAAAAACAAGGTAAAGAAAGAAAAGTAACTATTTATAAATATAACGCTAAAAAACATTACCACAAAAAACAAGGTCATAGACAACCTTATACAAAATTAATTGTTGATGCAATCAACGTTAAATAATGATTAAAGTTCAAATAAAAAGAAATAATAAATATATTACACAAGTTAAAATAAAAGGACATGCCCAATTTGGTGAGTATGGCAAAGATCTTGTATGTGCTGGTGTGAGTGCAGTAGCCACAGGAATTTGTAATACCCTTGCTAAAAAAGGATTTCTTGAAGAAAAAAAGTGTGCAATTATTTTAAAAAATGGTAATATAATGATAGATGTGTATGAAAGTGATGAAATAATGCAAGTGATACTAGAGACTCTTGTAATTAGTTTAGAATCATTTACAGAAGACTATCATCAATATATCAAGATAACCTATGAGGAGGAATAACATCATGATGTTTAAATTAGATTTACAATTATTCGCTTCTAAAAAAGGGGTTGGATCAACTAAAAACGGTCGTGACTCAAAATCAAAAAGATTAGGAGCTAAATTATCAGACGGACAATTCGCTACTGCTGGTTCTATTATTTATAGACAAAGAGGTACTAAAATTCATCCAGGTACTAACGTAGGAAAAGGTGGAGATGACACTTTATTCGCTATGTGTGATGGAATTGTTAAATTCGAAAGAATGGGAAAAGATAGAAAAAAAGTATCAGTTTACCCAGCTGCATAATGAAATCCCTGAAAAGGGATTTTTTTTTGAAAGAGAGGTGGAAGTATGCAATTTATCGATAAAGCTAAAATATATATTGAAGCTGGTAAAGGTGGAGATGGAACAGTGGCTTTTAGACGTGAAGCACATGTTCCAAAAGGTGGACCTGCCGGTGGAGACGGTGGAAAAGGTGGAAGCATTATTTTTGAAGCGACAACATCTTTATCAACGTTATTAGATTTAAAATATAAACGTGTTTATAAAGCACGTCCTGGTGGTAATGGGATGGCTAAAAAAATGCATGGAGCAGATGCAAGTGATTTAGTAATCAAAGTACCAGTGGGAACAGTTATTACAAATGAAGAAACTGGGAAAATCATGGCTGATTTAACAGAAGACAGACAACGTGTTGTTCTTGCTAAAGGTGGTCGTGGTGGGAGAGGAAATGCACGTTTTGCAACTTCTCGAAATCCTGCACCACAAATTTGTGAAAGAGGAGAACCAGGGGAAAAATTTGATGTTTGCTGTGAGCTTAAATTATTAGCAGATGTTGGACTTGTTGGGTTCCCTTCAGTAGGTAAATCAACATTCTTATCAGTTGTTTCACGTGCAAGACCGGAAATTGCTGATTATCATTTTACAACTATTGTTCCTAATCTAGGGGTTGTTCAAGCAAAAGACGGTCGTAACTTTGTTATGGCTGACCTTCCTGGATTAATTGAAGGGGCAAGTCAAGGTAAAGGATTAGGACATCAATTTTTAAGACATATTGAAAGATGTCGTGTTATTGTTCATATTATTGATATGGGTGGTATTGAAGGTCGTGATCCTTATGAAGATTACTGTACAATCAATGATGAATTAGGACAATATCAATATCGTTTATTAGAAAGACCTCAAATTGTCGTAGCTAATAAAATGGATGAAGAAAATGCAGAAGAAAACTTAAAAGCATTTAAAGAAAAAGTAGGAGAAGATGTTAAAGTTTTCCCTATTTCAGCAATCATTCATGAAGGTGTTGATCAAGTATTATATGCTGTTGCAGATGCTTTAGAAACTGCACCTAAATTTGATATGGAAGAAGTAGAAGAAAATACTGTTGTTTATAATTACGAAGAAGAAGAGGCACCATTTGTTGTTCATAATTTAGGTAATGGTCAATGGACAATTACAGGTAAGAAGATTGAACGTCTTGTATCTATGACTTCTCTAGTAAGTGATGATGCAATTAAACGTTTATCTATTAAAATGCGTAATATGGGAATTGATGAAGCTCTTAGAAACGCAGGATGTCAAGATGGAGATATTGTTTCTATTCTTGATTTTGAATTCGAATTCTATGATTAATGAATCAGGCGTTATGCCTGATTTTTTTATTTTAAGTTAAGGGATACTATGATATAATTGAAACAAATTTGACACAAATTTGAGACGAATTGATTCGTTTTTTATATTATAATAGTTATAGGAGAAATATATGTATAGTTATATCAAAGGTTTAATTGTCGATATTCAAAGTGATCATATTGTTTTAGAAAATAATGGTATAGGTTATTTGATTTATGTGAGTAATCCATATGCTTTTTCTAAAGGAAAAGAAGTGATTGTTTATCTTTATCAACAAGTAAAAGAAGATGGTATTTTATTATATGGATTTAATTTAAAAGAAGAAAAAGATTTATTTTTAAAATTGATTTCAGTTAAAGGAATTGGTTGTAAAAGTGCTTGTACAATGCTAGCAAGTGGAGATGTTGAAGGAATTTGTGAAGCTATTGAAAGTGGAAATATAACTTATTTAAAGAAAATTCCTGGTATTGGTCCTAAAGCTGCTGGACAAATTATTCTTGATTTACAAGGAAAAGTAACAGCTACAAAACAAACAATTGTTAATCAAGAATTAGAAGAAGCTATGGAAGTATTAATTGCTTTGGGTTATAAACAAAGTGAAGTAGATAAAGTTGTTAAGAAGTTAACAGATGAAAATTTAGATACAAATGGTTATGTGAAAAAAGCATTAAGTTTAATTGTTAAATAGGAGGGAAAACATGAACGAAGTTTTAGATCCTGAAATTGTAGAAGATGAAGAGAGTTCACTTCGTCCAAGTGACTTTGATGAATATATTGGACAAACAAATCTTAAAGAAAATTTGAAAGTATTTGTAGGGGCTGCAAAGCTTCGTGATGAATCATTAGATCATGTTTTACTTTATGGACCACCAGGTTTAGGTAAAACAACAATGTCAATGATTATTGCTCATGAAATGGGGACCCACATTAAAATTACAACGGGTCCAAGTATTGAAAAAACAGGAGATTTAGTAGCTATTTTAACAGCACTTGAACCAGGAGATGTTTTATTTATTGATGAAATTCATCGTTTAAATAAAGTGGTAGAAGAAATTTTATATCCAGCGATGGAAGATTTTTGTGTCGATGTTGTTATTGGAAAAGAAGCATCTACTAGATCAGTAAGAATAGATTTACCACCTTTTACTCTTGTTGGGGCAACAACGAGAGCTGGTGATTTATCAGCGCCGTTAAGAGATCGTTTTGGAATCGTATCAAAATTAGAATATTATAGCGAAGAAGAACTTACCCAAATTATTGACCGTACAAGCCGTGTTTATAATATTGTTATGGATGATGATGCTAAAAGAGAACTTGCAAGAAGAAGTCGTGGAACACCACGTATTGCAAATAGGTTGTTTAGAAGAGTAAGAGATTTTTCACAGTTTTATGGTGATGCAACGATTACAAGAGATAGAACAATTGAGGCATTAGAGAGGCTAAAAGTAGATAATTTGGGATTGGATGATGTTGATCATAAGTATTTATTAGGAATCATTCATCGTTTTAAAGGTGGACCAGTAGGACTTGAAGCTATTGCAGCATCTATTGGGGAAGAACCACAAACTTTAGAAGATGTTAATGAACCTTATTTATTACAAATTGGTTTGATTAAAAGAACACCAAGAGGGCGTATTGCAACAGCTGAAGCTTATCGTCATTTAAATATTGAACAGGATTATGAATAATTTTGAAAAGATAGGACTTATTGTCCTATTTTTTATTTCTCTTATTTATAGTTATGTTAAGCCGACAGCTATTGTTGAAAATATTCAAACCAAACAAAATATTATCATTTATGTAGAAGGAGAGTTTGAACAAAAACTCTCCTTTAAAACAAAACCAACAATCAATGATGTTTTAAATAAACTTCAAACAGATAATCATTATCAGTTTAATGGAGATTATCAACTTGTAAATGAAAGTAAGCTTTATCTTCCTTATGGTCAAAGTCTGATTTCATTAAATCATGCTTCACTTGAGGAATTGATGACTTTAAAAGGAATAGGAGAAAAAACAGCGATAAAGATAGATGAGTATCGACAAAAAACACCTTTTCAAACAATTGAAGATATCATGAATATAAAAGGAATAGGTGAAAAAATGTATCTTAAATTAAGGGAATATTTATGTTTATAAAAGGAAAGGGATTTTATATTGCTTTTCCATTGGTGATTGTTATTTTAGCGAAGATGCTGCATCCTATTTTATATGTTTTTCTTATTTTTTATTTTATATTTCTTTATTTTAAATGTTCTAAAATTATATTAGGGATAAGTTTTATACTATCATTTTTATTGTTTATCTTTTTTTATTTGCCTCAGCCTTTAAATCAAACTGAAATTACTGGAAAAATTGTAAATAAAGATGAAAAAAGTATTGTTGTAAAAAAGGGATATCATAAGGTAAAAGTTTATGGAGAATTTCAAGATGTTTCTTTGTTTGATGAGATTTCTTTAATAGGAAAGACTTATACTTATCGACAAGCTAAAAATGATAATGCTTTTAATTATCAAAATTATTTATATAGTTTGAATATTTTTGATACTTTACAATTAGAAAAAATAAAAAGTTATCGACATCAAAAACATATTTATTCTATTTTAGAAAATAAAATAAAAACTTCTACAAAAGTAAAAAGTCTCCTTTCTTTGTTTATTTTAGGAACAAAAGATGAACAAATGAAAATATATTATCAAAAATTAACAAAACTTTCGATTGTTCATTTATTTGCTCTTTCTGGAATGCATTTAGCAGTCTTGCAAAAATGGTTGATGAATTTTTTAAAATTCTTTTGTTCAAAGAAAAATCAAAAAATCATATCACTATTATTAATAGGTATGTATATGTTGATGATTCCCTATAATATTTCTTATTTAAGAGCATATTTAATGTTACTTTTACCTATGTTATTTAACAAGTGGCTGAATCAATTAGATCTTTTTTCATTATTAACAGTGGGTATGTTAATTTATAATCCTTATTTAATTTATAATTTATCTTTTATTTTTTCTTATTTGATTTATTTTTTTATTTTACTTTTACAAGATCAACAAGCAGGAAAATATTATTTATTTTTAGGTTCTATACCGATTATTATTTCTATTCAACATGTTTTACCAGTGTTTTCTTTTTTGATAGGGATTCTTTTAATGCCTTATATAGAAATTATTTATAAAAGTATGCTCTATTATCTATTATTAGGAAAATATGTTTTACCATTTTTATCTTTAGAATATGAGATACTTTTAAAAGTAATTGATTTTATTTATGATTTTTCTTTTTCATTATCATTTAGTCAACCAACTTTATTTTTTATTGGTAGTTATTATTATCTTTATTTAAAAGGTATTTATAAACTAAATATCAATAGAAAGCCAACAAGGGAAATATGTTTGTTGTTAAGTGTTTTAATTGCTTTTTATTTTTATCCTTATTACAACATGAAAGGACAAGTGGTGATGATTGATGTTGGACAAGGAGATTGTTTTTTTATTCAACAGCCTTATGCTAGAGGAAATGTTTTGATTGATACAGGTGGATTGCAAAATAGTGATATTGCTACTTCTAGATTGATACCTTATTTACAAAGTCAGGGTGTTTTTTATTTGGATGCTGTTTTTATTTCTCATGGAGACTTTGACCATTGTGGAGCATTAGATTCTTTAACAGAACATTTTAAAGTTAAGAAAGTTATTTATAGTTTTAAAGAAAAGAAAGTAGGTGATTTGGTTTTTAAAAATATTGCTTTAGATAAACATTATACAAGTTTAAATGATCAATCTAATGTTATATATGTAACGATTAATGGCTTAAATTATTTATTTACTGGTGATATTTCTAAAGAAGTTGAAAGTGATTTATATCAGGTATATCATCATTTAGATGTTGATGTTTTAAAAGTGGCACATCATGGAAGTAGTAGTTCTTCGAGTGATGATTTATTTAAAATGATAGAACCTAAAATGGCTTTTATTTCTGTTGGAGAAAATAATCGTTATAAACATCCTTCGTATTTGACTTTAAAAAGATTGGAAGCTTATGGTATAAAGATTTTTCGAAGTGATAAACAAGGAATGGTCAAGATTGTTTATTATGGAGGTAAGAATTATGTCATGACTTCAAGAGGTTTTTAGTTTATAATAGCTATGGTGATGATATGTTATATGTATTATATGGAACAGAAAGGTTACTGATGGATCAACGTTTAGCTAAACTAAAAAAAGATCATCATTGTAATCAAGAACAAATGAATTATACAGCCTATGATGTTTCTAAAGAAGGCATGAAGGTTGTTTTAGAAGATATTATGACACCGCCTTTTTTAAGTGATGAAAAAATGGTGGTTATTAAAAAAGCGGATTTTTTAACAACAAAGAAAATAAAAAAAGATAATCATGATCAAGATTTTTTTATGCAATGTTTACCTTATTTAGATAAAACTGTACATCTTGTTATTTTTCATGATGAAAAGAATTTTGATGAAAGAAAAAAAGTTGTCAAGATGTTAAGAAAAGAAGCACAGTTTTATGAAATTAATCCTTTAAATTATTATAAAGTATCGGATACAGCAAGACAGGCTGTAAAAAAAAGAAATTGTACGATTGATGATGATGCTTTAGAACTGTTATTAAGCAGAAAAGGAACGAATTTATTGGATATTTCTAGTGAAGTAGAAAAGCTTTGTTTGTATACGAAACATATTGATATTCATTGTGTTGAAGAACTTGTCAGTCGACCATTAGATGAAAATGTTTTTGACTTAACGACAGCTATTTTAAGTAAAGATAAACAAAAGATGATGTCTATTTATAAAGATTTAATGACAATTAATGAAGAACCAGTTAAATTGATTGTTTTGGTAGCTAATTCTATGCGTTTGATTTATCAAGTAAAATTATTGGATAGAAAAGGATATACTGATCAAGAAATTGCTAAAATGTTAGCAGTTAATCCTTTTCGTTTAAAATATGTTAGAAAAGAAGGTCAATTTTTTCAAATAGATGAACTACTTAGATGTTTAAATGAATTATCTTTGTTAGATGTTAAAATTAAGACAGGACAAATAGAAAAAAAATTAGGATTAGAATTATTTATGCTAAGAATATAGGAGAAATTATGGAATCATTAAGAGAATTGTTTAAGATAGGATTTGGACCATCCTCTTCACATACAATGGGTCCTCAAAGAGCAGCTTCTAAAATAAAAGAACAATATCCAAATGCTTCACGTTTTGAAGTTGACTTATACGGCTCTCTTGCTTTAACAGGGAAAGGCCATTTAACAGATTATATCATTAAACAAACATTAGGAGAGCAAACGGTTGTCCATTTTAAAAGTGATAGTTTGCCTTATCATCCAAATGGTATGAAATTTTATGTTTATCAATATGAAAAACTTCTTGATACGATTACTGCTTATTCTATAGGTGGGGGAACTGTTGAATATGAAGGAAGTAAGTTGCAACAAACAAAACAAATCTATCCTCATAAAAACCTTAAAGAAATTATTCAATATATTGAAGATAATGGAATTTCATTTTATGATTATGTTTTAAACTATGAAGATGAACATTTCAAAGCCTATTTATTTGAAGTACTAGATAGCATGTTTACATGTGTGCAAAATGGTTTACACCATGAAGGCGTTATACCAGGAAAATTACAACTAAAAAGAGTTGCTAAAAGTATGTATCAACAAGCTATTAATACGCGAAGAGAAAGTGATCGAGAAAGATTACTTGTTTCAAGTTATGCTTATGCTGTTTCTGAAGAAAATGCTTGTGGTAATAAAATCGTCACAGCTCCAACATGTGGAGCAAGTGGAATTTTACCAGCGGTCTTATTTTATTGCTATAAGCAATTAGAAATTCCTCGTAAAGAATTGATCAAAGCGTTAGCTGTTGCAGGTTTATTTGGAAATGTTATTAAACATAATGCGACGATTTCTGGTGCTGATGGAGGATGTCAAGCAGAAGTAGGAAGTGCTTGTGCGATGGCGGCGGCAGCTTATGGTTGGATTTTAGAACTTAATAATTCTTTAATTGAATATGCTGCAGAGATGGGCCTTGAGCATAATTTGGGACTTACATGTGATCCAGTAGGGGGTTATGTACAAATTCCTTGTATTGAAAGAAATGGTTTTGGTGCTTTACGTGCAATTGATGCAGCAAGTTATGCTAAACAATTAGGATATTTAAGAAAAAATAAAGTTTCTTTCGATTCAATTGTCAATGTTATGAAAGAAACAGGGAAAGATTTAAATAGTGCTTATAAAGAAACTTCTTTAGGTGGGCTAGCAAAGGAATTTGGTTTAAAAGATGGAGACTAAAAGTTTATATGTACACATTCCTTTTTGTGATTCTATTTGTAGTTATTGTGATTTTTGTAAAGTTTATTATGATCAAAAACAAAGTGATTTATATTTACAAAGGTTAAATGAGGAGTTATCACAAATTGAGCAGAATCATTTAAAAACGATTTATATTGGTGGGGGAACTCCAAGTGCTTTAAATGATGAACAATTGGAAAAATTAATGTCAATGTTAAAACCATATAGTTTAGAAGCAAAAGAATATTGTATAGAAGTCAATCCAGAATCGATGGACTATTATAAGTTAAAGATTTTAAAAAAAGGTGGTATTAATCGATTAAGTATTGGTGTACAAACATTTCAAGATCATTTATTAAAAGAAATAGATCGTCATCATAATACAACACAAGTAAAAAATATTATTAAATACGCTAAAGAAATAGGTTTTGATAATATCTCAATTGATTTGATGTATGGTTTACCAAAGCAAACAAAAGAGGATATACAAAAAGATATAGAAGTTTTAAAATCTTTAGATTTGCAACATGTTTCTTATTATTCTTTGATTTTAGAAGAGGGGACAATTTTAAAATATAAAAAATATCAACCTTTAGATGAAGAAAAAGAATATCAATTAACATTATTGATTGATCAAGAATTAGAAAAAGCAGGTTTTGAAAAATATGAAATTTCAAATTATGCTAAACAAGGATATCGATCTAAACATAATCTTACGTATTGGTACTATAATAATTATTATGGTATTGGGGTTGGTTCATGTAGCAAAATTGATGGACAAATTATAGAACATAGTCGTTCTCTTACTAAATATTTAAATGGTGATTTTAAAACAACGATCATTGAACAATCAAAAGAAGAAACCATGTTTAATCAAGTAATGATGTCACTTCGTTTAAAAGAAGGATTAGATTTAAAGAAATTTAAAGAGAGATATCAAGAAGATGCTTATATTTTATATAGAGAGGCCATTACTAAAAATTTGGAAAATGGGAGATTAAAAATTGAAAATGATTGTTTGAAAACATCTCAAGAAGGACAATATGTTTTAAATGATATATTAATTGATTTTATGAAATAGCAGAAATGCTATTTTTTTAATTTTTTAGCACCAAGTTGTTGACAGTGCTAAAATAAAATGTATAATGTATTTAGCACAAGAGAAATAGGAGTGCTAAAGGTGGTGAACTTGATGTTAACAGCAAGACAAATGCTGATATTCAAATGTATAGTTGAAGAATTTATCGAAAATGCTGAACCGGTTGGATCCAAGGCATTGATGGTAAAATATCAACTTCCTTATTCAAGTGCAACGATTCGTAATGAAATGAATTTTCTAGAAAATTATGGTTATCTAGAAAAAACACATATTTCTTCAGGAAGAGTACCTTCTAAAGAAGGATATCGTTTCTATGTTCATAATTTAGGAAAAGTTGATTTAGATGAAGGAACAAAAAATCAAGTTGCTACAATTATTAATAAACACCGTCGAAATTTAAATGAGATGGTGCATGAAAGTTGTAACATGTTAAGTGAATTAACACATCTTACAAGTGTAGCTTTAGGAAATGCATCAGATGATACATTGCAACGTATATCGGTTGTTCCATTAGATGATGGACGTGTAACAGCAATTATCATTACAAGTCAAGGTCATGTTGAAAATAAAGTATTCCAATTTTCAAGTGATGTAGAAATGGAAGATTTATTAAGTTGTGTCAATGTGATGAATGAATTGTTAATAGGAACTCCTATTAATGAAGTAGCATTTCGTTTAGAACGAGATGTTCGACCAATTCTTACAACACAAGTGAAACAACATGAAGAATTGTTTAATGCATTTTTAGAAGCATTTGTTAAATTTGCTTCAAACAGTGTTTATTTTTCTGGAAAAGAAAATATTCTTTATCAACCAGAATTTAACGATGTTGATAAATTGAGAAGGCTTGTAAGTGCTTTTGAAAATTCAAAAGTTTGGAAAACTCTACCGTTATCGAGTGAGGATGGTATTCAAATCAATATTGGAAATGAAACACCTCTTGGAAAAATGAATGATGTTTCAGTTATCTCTGCTTCATTTAAAACAGGGGAAACATCAAAAGGTTCTATTTCGGTAATTGGTCCAACAAGAATGCCTTATGAAAAAGTAGTGGCATTAGTAGAGTATATATCTGAAAATATTGAAAAGGCTTGTTTAGAAGATAAACAAGATGAGAAATAGAGGTGAACAAATTGGCTGAGGAAACTAAAGTTGAAAAAGAAGTAACTGAAGAAGTTGAAGAAAACAAAGAAGCTGAGGCTGAAGTTGTTGAAGAGGAAAAAGTTGATCAAGAAGATCAAATTAAAATTCTTCAAGGTGAAGTTGATAAATGGAAAAATGATTATTATAAAGTGTTTGCAGATATGGAAAACATTAAAAGACGTATGCAAAATGAACATGCAAATAATTTGAAGTTTATGATGCAAGGTTTTATTGAACAAATGTTACCAATCGTTGATAACTTTGAACGATCATTAGCAATTGAAAATCCAAGTGAAGAAGTGGCAAACTTCTTAAAAGGATATGAAATGATTTATAAACAAATCATGACATTATTAGAAAACCAAGGAGTTAAAGTAATTGAAGCTGAAGGTAAAGAATTTGATCCTAACTTCCATCAAGCAGTAATGACTGTAAGTGATGAAAACTTTAAACCTGGTATGGTTGTTGAAGAATTACAAAAAGGTTATATGTTAAAAGATCGCGTTATTCGTGCATCTTTAGTTAAAGTAAGTGAATAAAATAGGAGGATTTATATTATGGCAAAAATTATTGGTATTGACTTAGGAACTACAAACTCATGTGTAAGTGTGTTAGAAAACAATGAAGTAAAAGTAATTGCAAACCCAGAAGGAAATCGTACAACTCCTTCAGTTGTATCTTTCAAAAATGGTGAAATTATTGTTGGGGAAGCTGCAAAAAGACAAGCAGTAACAAACCCTGATACAGTAATGTCAGTTAAACGTTATATGGGTACTGATCATAAAGAAAACGTAAATGGTAAATCTTATACACCACAAGAAATTTCAGCAATGATCTTACAAAACTTAAAAGCAACTGCTGAAGCTTATTTAGGTGAAACAGTAACAAAAGCAGTTATTACTGTACCTGCATATTTCAATGATGCTCAAAGACAAGCAACAAAAGATGCTGGTAAAATTGCTGGTTTAGATGTTGAACGTATTATCAACGAACCAACTGCTGCTGCATTAGCATTCGGTCTTGATAAATTAGACCAAGAACAAAAAGTATTAGTTTATGACTTAGGTGGTGGTACTTTCGACGTATCTATCTTAGACTTAGCTGATGGTACATTTGAAGTATTAGCTACTGCTGGTAACAATAAATTAGGTGGGGATGATTTTGATAAGAAAATCATGGATTACATCGTAGATGAATTCAAAAAAGAAAATGGAATTGATTTATCTAATGATAAAATGGCAATGCAACGTATTAAAGAAGCTGCAGAAAAAGCTAAAAAAGACTTATCTGGTGTAATGCAAACTCAAATTTCATTACCATTCATCTCAGCTGGTGCTGCTGGACCATTACACTTAGAATTATCATTAACAAGAGCTAAATTTGATGAAATTACAAGAGACTTAGTTGTAGCTACTGAAGGACCAGTTAGACAAGCATTAAGTGATGCTGGAATGCAACCAAGTGAAATCGATCAAGTATTATTAGTTGGTGGATCTACTCGTATCCCTGCTGTTCAAGAATCTGTTAAACGTTTACTTGGAAAAGAACCTAACAAATCAGTAAACCCAGATGAAGTTGTATCTATGGGTGCTGCTATCCAAGGTGGAGTTATCGCTGGTGACGTTAAAGATGTCTTATTATTAGATGTTACACCACTTTCATTAGGTATCGAAACAATGGGTGGAGTTATGACAGTATTAATCGAAAGAAATACTACAATTCCAACTACTAAATCACAAGTATTCTCTACTGCTGCTGATAACCAACCAGCTGTTGATATCAACGTATTACAAGGTGAAAGATCAATGGCTAGAGATAATAAACAATTAGGTTTATTTAAATTAGATGGTATTGAACCAGCTCCTAGAGGAGTACCTCAAATCGAAGTTACTTTCTCAATTGACGTTAATGGTATCGTAAACGTTAAAGCTAAAGATTTAAAAACTCAAAAAGAACAATCAATCGTTATTCAAAACTCTACAGGATTATCTGATGAAGAAATCGATCGTATGGTAAAAGAAGCTGAAGCTAATAAAGCTGAAGATGAAAAGAAACGTAAAGATATCGAAACAAGAAATAAAGCTGAACAAATGATCAATGAAATTGATAAAGCTTTAGCTGAACAAGGTGATAAGATTGATGCTAATCAAAAACAACAAGCAGAACAATTAAAAACTGAATTAAAAACTGCTTTAGATAACAATGATATGGCTACTCTTGAAGCTAAAATGTCAGAATTAGAACAAATGGCTCAACAAATGGCATCATATGCTTATCAACAACAACAAGCAAACCCTAATGGTGGTGCTGGACAAACAACATCAAATAACAATGATGATAATGTTGTTGATGCTGATTTCGAAGAAAAGAACTAATTACTTAAAAAACCAAGGTTCTTCCTTGGTTTTTTAAAAGTATTATAGAAAGGATGATTTTATGGCAAGTAAAAGAGATTTTTATGAAGTCTTAGGGATTTCAAAAACAGCAACTGCTGATGAAATAAAACGTGCATACCGTAAAAAAGCAAAACAATATCATCCCGATATCTGTAAAGAACCTGATGCAGAAGAAAAGTTCAAAGAAGTTCAAGAAGCTTATGAAGTTTTATCTGATGATAATAAAAGAGCGGCTTATGATCGTTATGGACATGCTGCTTTTGAACAAGGTGCAGGTGGAGCTGGAGCCGGTGGCTTTGGTGGATTTGGTTTTGAAGATGTCGATTTAGGAGATATTTTTGGTTCATTCTTTGGTGGCGGGGGAAGTCGTCGACAAAGACAAAATGGACCTCGTCGTGGAGATGACCATTTAATGCGACTTGAAATTGATTTCATGGAAGCAATTAATGGTGTTAAAAAAGACATTAAAGTAACTTATGATGCAGAATGTCCTCATTGTCATGGTAGTGGAGCTAAAACGCCTAATGATGTACAAACATGTTCACATTGTAATGGTACAGGAACTGTTTCTAAACAACAACAATCTCCATTTGGTACATTCGTAACACAAACAACATGTCCACATTGTAATGGTACAGGTAAAGAAATTAAGGTTAAATGCCCTGATTGTCATGGTAAAGGATATATTACAAAAACAGTTACTGTTCAATTAGATATTCCAGCTGGTATTAATGATGGTCAACAATTACGTGTTGCCGGTAAAGGTGGAAGAGGATCTAATGGTGGATCTAATGGTGATTTATTTGTAGAAATTCGTGTAAGAAATAATACACACTTTATTCGTGAAGGACGCAATATTTACGTTACAATTCCTATTAGTTCAATTGATGCAACTTTAGGATGTGAAGTGGATGTACCAACAGTACAAGGTGATGTTAAAGTTAAAATTCCTGCAGGAACACAATCTGGAACAACTTTAAGATTAAAAGGTAAAGGGGTTAAAGATTTAAGAGGAAATGGATACGGAGATCAAATGGTTAAGGTTGAAGTTAAAATTCCTACAAAACTTTCTAGTAAAGAAAAATCATTGTATGAACAATTACAAAAGTTAAGCAAAAAAGAATCTATCTTTGAATCATTTAAGAAAGGATTTAAAAGATAGAATAACGAATAAATATAGTGGGGTGAGTTCAGTTTCATCTCACTTTTTTTTGTTTTTATAGTTGTATTGATAACTGGATTTTTGGGATGAATACAGTTTTTAAACATTTATTAATGGCTAAAAAATTCTTTGTAATTGTAGTAGTTTGTTATGTTTTTTATTAATTGTTAAAAAAATCACAAAAAGTGGAATAATATGTTAAAGGTTATTGAATATATATTTATATCATGATATGATTCTTATAGAAGTGAATGTGGTGTTAGGTTTTTATAAAAAAATACGGTCATTTTATTTAAACCTAACCACTTTTTTTTAGCGAGAAATGTAAGCGCTTAACCGGATGTTCGCAGTTTAAAAAGAAAATTAAGAAAGGGGTTAAATTAGTACTTAAATAATACGTAAAATACTGGTGAATGATTAATGTTGATGTTAAGGGGTATTATTTATAGTTTTATGACTCGCTTAAATAGGCATTCACAAATATAGTAGAATTACTATTCTATTATAATAATTTACTAATATTCTATTATTGATAAAACAATTGATAATAATTAGCATAAATTAAAGTTTTAGATAAGGTTTTTGGTTTTATATACCTAATTTACATCATTAATAAAAACTAGTATATGTATTAATTTATTAATTTAAAGTGAGTAGAAAATGAAAGGAAAAGTATCGAAGAATAAGTTTCTTAAAGTAGTTTTACCGGCATTTTTGGTAGTTGCTATTATTTGTCAAGCAGTCGGTTTTCAGGCAGTTTTAGCTAAAGGTAATGTTGCAATAACATCTAGCGACAGTATTTCAAACCTTACAGATCAACAATTACAAGCATTAACAAATCCTATTCTTCAATCTTACAAAGCAGATAGTAGCCATAAAGTTTGGAAAATGACTGTTGATAGTCGATTAGCTGTTTTAGCAAATCAAACTAATATCGAAAATGCAAGATTACAAGAAGTGGTAAAATTAGTAAATTCAGAATTTGTTGAAAAAGAAATTATTTCATCTCCATTAGCAATGGTTTATGCTCAAGAAAAAGATGTGAGTTATGGAGATATTTTGATTGATATCGATCAAACAAGTTCAATTACTAGTAGCTCTAATAGTAAAGAAGCATATAAAATCACTATTGGAGAAAATGGAGTTCGTTTAACTGGTGCTAGTGAAAATGCAGTTATGCACGGATTAAGAACAATCCAAAATTTGATTATTACTAACGATGGATTAGTTTACGGTGAAATCGTAGATTATCCAAATGTTGCAGAACGTAGAGTACATGTCGATTGTGCTAGAAAATATATTTCTAAAGATTGGTTTATTCGTCAAATTAGAGAAATGTCATATATGAAAATGAATGCTCTTCAAATTCATTTTTCTGAAAATATGGGATTTAGAATTGAATGTGAAACAGATCCATCTATCGTTTCTGACCAATATTTAACAAAGACAGAAGTGAGAGAAATATTAGCAGAAGCTAAAAAATATGGCATTAATGTTATTCCATCATTTGATAGTCCAGGTCATGTTGATCAAATTTTAAAAGCTCATCCAGAATATGGGCAAGTTAATACGAGTGGAAATCATTATAAATCAGGTTTAGATGTTACTAATCCTGAAGCTATTGCATATATTCGTAGTTTATATGATGAATATATGGATTTATTTGAAGGATGTACTGATTTCCATATTGGTGGCGATGAGTATATGGAGTTTGACCGTGCGCCATTTACCACAGAATATAAGAGTGTATTAAATTCATATGCAGTTAAAAAATATGGTCAAGGATATATTTGGAAAGATGTAATTGCTGGATATATCAATGATTTAGCAGAATATGTACATAATCGTGGATTTACACCAAGAATTTGGAATGATGGTGTTTATTATGGTGAAAATTCTTATGAAGGTGCACAAAAAATAAAAATGCATGATTATATTGGAATTGATTTCTGGTCACAAATGTCATGGAATTCAAGTATTGCAAATTTACAAACATTCATTAATAAAGGCCATGATACAATTTACAATATCAATGCAAGCTTTTTCTATTATGTATTACGTAATAGTAAACCTACAGATGGTAGAGAACAACACTCATTTGATAACTTAAATGCAGATCGTAAAATCTATAATGAATGGTCACCTGGAAAATTCCAAGGAAATCCAGCTGTAAATGATAGTTCTGATTTTATCAAGGGTGCTTCATTGGCAATTTGGTGTGATAATCCAAATTTATGTAGTGAAGATGTAATTACTGAAGATATTGCTGATGAGTTACGTGCATTAGCTTCTAAATCATGGAATACAAGTAGTAATTCAATTACTGATTTTGATAGTTTCCAAGAAAATTATACAAAATTAGGTAATGTTGCTGGATTTGAAAAAGGATCTACATTACCAGATGTTGGGGAATTCTTAACAGCGGGTGATTTAGGAAAAATTACTATTCGTTTCGTAGATGAAAACAATCAAGAATTAAAACATGAAGTAACTAAATATGGAACAGTTGGTGAAGAATTTGAATTTAGTGCAGATCCTATTTATGGATATCGTGTAATTGATAATAAACCAATTACTGGTACTTATACTAAAGAAGGTGCTGTTTATGTATTTACTTATGAATTATATACAGATAAAGCAGCTTTAAATAATGAAGTAACAAATGCATTAAAAGAAAAAGATTATATCAATGAAACATTTAGTGAATATGAAGTTGCATTAATAGCTGCTAAAGCTATTAATGATAAAGCTGATGCAACACAAGCAGAAGTTGATGAAGTATATGATAAACTTATCAAAGCCAAAGCAAAAGTAGTTAAAATAGAATACTATGCATTATATGTACAAAGTACATACCCACTAAAAAAAGATGATTATGTTGGTGGATATGAAGCATATAAACAAGCTGTAGATGCTGGTAAAACACTATTATTTAGTGATACTTTAAATGATGAGACTGCTAAAGCAGCTTATGAAGCAATTAAAACTGCTAAATCAAATTTAGTAAAACCTGATGGAAATACGCCAACAATTACTGCAACAGATAATTATTACGAAAGAAATCAATGGTATCCAACTAAAGAATATAGTTATGAAAAGATGATAGATAATGATTTGAATACTAAGTGTTGGTTTGGAAAAGAACAAGCAGTAGATAAAGAATTTAGATTTAGTTTTCCTACAGCTGTTAATATGACAAGTGTTCAAGTTATTCAACCTTCTAATGTAGGTGCTGATGCTTTAAAAGGTGCAGATATTGAAGTTTCATTAGATGGTGAAACATGGACTAAAGTTGGATCAATTACGGAAAATGATTTAGATTACACAGCAACATTTGAAAAAACAGCAGTAAAATATGTCAGAGTCCGTTTAACTGTAGCTAAACCAGGTTATTGGTATCAAGTTTCTGAAGTAAAATTTGCTTATGAACAACCACAAGAAGATAACACTTTAAGAGATATGATTAATGAAGCTGAACAATTAGATATAAGCGGTAAGTCTTCCATTTTAGTGTCTAATATGGTTGATGCTTTAATCGCTGGTCAAAAGGAATATGTTAAGGGTACTACTGATACTACAACTGTAGAAACAAATTTAAAAAATGCTATCGATGCATTAAAAAATGCAGCTGATACTACTGATTTATCAAGATTAATAGAAGAAGTACAAAAATTAAACGAAGTTGATTATACAGTAGATTCATGGAATGATTTAAAAATTTCTTATAATAAGGCATTAGAAGTTTTAGAAAATAAAACTGCCACTCAAGAACAGGTTGATAAAGCTTACGAAGATTTAGAAAAAGCTATTAAAGGATTAGTTGATGCTCCTATAGTAGCGGATAAAACAGAGTTATTAAAAATTATTGAAACAACTAAAGAATTAGTTGAAAAAGATTATACTCCTGAATCATGGAAAGTATTAAAAGATGCACTAGATGAAGCTAATAAGGTAGTGGCTGATGATACTGCTACTCAAGAACAAGTTGATAAGGCTTATGATGATTTAGATAAGGCTATTAAAGGATTAGTTGATGCTCCTATAATAGTAGATAAAACAGAATTATCAAATGTTATTGAAACAACTAATGATTTTGTTGAAAAAGATTATACGGTAGATTCATGGAAAGTATTTAAAGAAGCATTAGATCATGCAAAAGATGTTTTACAAAATGAAAATACAACTCAAGATGAAGTTGATCAAGCTTTAGCATCTCTACAAGATGCCATTAAGAATTTAAAAACAGTTTCTCAAACTGGAAATAATGATCAACCAAATCAAAAACCAAATGATCAAATACAAACAAGTACAAAAAAAGATGATGACAATAAAACATCATCAACAAAAAATAACTCTCATATAAAAACTGGTGATGATATGTCAGTTGTACCATATATTTTACTTATGGTAACAGCTGGGGGTTATATTGCACTTCAACAAAGAAGAAATAAAGAAGATTAAATAATAAAAGCTATATAACACATATAAATGTATGGATATATAGTGATTTATGATTTAATAAAATGTGTTACAAACTTTTATAGTCAATTTGGAGTTAAAGATAAAAGACATCGGATTTATTACTTTTAAGGTAATGATCGATGTCTTTTTGGGTAACCAAATAATTTAGGGGGAAAGCCAAATTATTTAGGGGACAAC